>JBBRIB010000126.1:0-7846 GCA_038221745.1 Verrucomicrobiales bacterium | reverse complement strand
TCAATCATGCAGAAGGAAAAAGCGGCGGTTCAACTCATTGACCAGTCTATGTTCCGTCCAATCCGGATGAATGCGCTTGAGTGCGGCGAGTTTCACCTTACGGGCCGTTGCGTAGAGCATGGAGGCAATACGGAGCTTTTGCGCAGGGCTTGGTTTGGGAGAAGACATGGGTGGGTAAATGCTGAGATGCTGAGAGGTAGATACTGAGATGCTGAGATGCTGAGATGCTGAGAAAAGAGGAGGAAAAGATGCTGAGAGGTAGATACTGAAATGCTGAGAAGCTGAGATGCTGAGAGGTAGATACTGAGATGCTGAGATGCTGAGATGCTGAGATGCTGAGAGGTAGAAGCTTAGAGGTAGATGCTGAAATGCTGAGAAGCTGAGATGCTGAGATGCTGAGATGCTGAGATGCTGAGAAAAGAGGAGGAAAAGATGCTGAGAAGGTGAGATCTTTTTTTTCTTATCTCAGCTTTTCAGCTTTTCAAATTCTCAGTTTTCACCCTCAAAAGTATCCTTCTTTTTTGCGATCTTCCATGGCGGTTTCCGAGCGTTTGTCATCGGAGCGGGTGCCGCGTTCGGTTTGGCGGGCGGCGGCGACCTCGGCGATGACTTCATCGAGATTGGCAGCGGGGGAGCGGACGGCACCGGTGCAGGTGGCGTCTCCGATGGTGCGGAAGCGGACGATTTCCCTGGTGACGATTTCGTGGTCCTGAGGTTTGAGGAATTCGGTGACGGCGAGGAGTGAGCCACTGCGCTCGAAGATTTCCCGCTCGTGGGCGAAGTAGATGGAGGGGAGGGGGATGTTTTCGCGTTGGATATACATCCAGATGTCCATCTCGGTGAAATTCGAGAGCGGAAAAACGCGGAAGTGCTCGCCGGGGTTTTTACGACCGTTGAAAAGGTTCCAGAGCTCCGGGCGTTGGTTTTTGGGGTCCCATTGGCCGAAGTCATCGCGATGGGAGAAGAAACGTTCCTTGGCACGGGCTTTTTCCTCGTCGCGGCGGCCACCACCGAGGCAGGCGTCGTATTGGTTTTTCTCGATGGTATCGAGGAGGGTGACGGTTTGGAGTTTGTTGCGGGAAGCGTTCGGACCCTTCTCTTCGACGACGCGGCCGGTATCGATGGACTCTTGCACAGAACCGACGACGAGGGAGGCGCGGATGAGTTCGACGAATTCATCGCGGTAGGTCATGGTTTCCACAAAGTTGTGGCCGGTATCGATATGGACGAGTGGGAAGGGCATGCGCGCGGGCCAAAATGCCTTGCGGGCGAGCCAAGCCATGACGATCGAGTCTTTTCCGCCAGAAAAAAGGAGTGCTGGATTTTCGAATTGGGCGGCGGTTTCGCGAAGGATGAAAATGGCTTCGGCTTCGAGTTGATCGAGATGGCTGAGATGGTAATTGGGCATCGGGTGGGTAGAAGCTGAGATTCGGAGATTCTGAAAAGCTGAAGGGGTGGTGGGATTTCCTGGCGTCGAGAGGTGGGCAGAGTGTGGAGAATGCGACCGCAAGATGCCTGTGACGGGAGGGGAGATAGGCACCCGTCCTGAGGCGGTCAAGAAATAATTAGTAAATGAGGTAGTTTTGTAAGGTATTGGGGAGGTAGCAGCTGAGAGTCTGGGATGCTGAAATACTGAGAGGGGAAAAATAAGAGAGGTTGGGGGATGAGGCGTCTTGTTCTCAGTTTCTCAGGATTTACCGATCAGAGCGCAATGCGTTCGCGGATGGCTTCGAGGATCTCGAAGGCGGCATCCTCGATGGAGGTGTGTTCGGTATCCAGGATGAGATCTGCGTTATTGGGTGGCTCGAAAGAACCATCCTTGCCGGTGAAATGTGCGATTTCGCCACGGGCGGCTTTGGCATAAAGTCCTTTGACGTCTCGCTTTTCACAGACTTCGTAGCTGGCCTTGACGTAAACTTCAAAAATATCGCTGCCGAGGATGCCGCGTGCGAGGTCACGGAGTTCGCCGCGTGGGGTGATGGCGGAAACGAAGGTGATGGTCCCTTGAGAAACCAAAATCTTAGCGACCTCCGAGATGCGGCGGATGTTTTCAAGTCTGTCTTCATCGGTGAAACCGAGGTTGGCATTGAGGCCGGTGCGGAGGTTGTCGCCATCGAGGATGGTGGTGAAGCGCCCTTGCTGATGGAGAACGCGCTCGACGGCATTGGCGATGGTGGATTTCCCAGAGCCGGAAAGCCCGCAAAGCCAGACGACGATGCCGCGCTGGCCGAGGAGGTTTTCCTTATCCTGGCGATGAAGAAAGCGGTGGAATTCGGGATGGATGTTCATGGGGTAGTTATTTAAGAGTCTAAAGGTCTGAAAGTCGAAGGTCTTAAAGTCAGAAGTCAGAAACCGGAAGGAGAGAGTGGGCTTGGTGCAGATCAAAAATGCTGACAGATTGTTCTTCCGCCTTGCGAGAGCGTTGTTACGTTCGATGCATGACTGTTGAAAAATTTGAAGATCTTCGGATCTGGCAGAATGCCAGAATACAGGCTAACTCCATTTATGATTCATTCTCATACGACTCGCCTTCTGGTCGCGATTTTGGATTTCGTGACCAGATACAACGATGCGCCGTCTCAGTGATGAACAACATTGCGGAAGGATTTGAGCGAAAAAGTGATCCCGATTTCGCTCGGTTTTTGGACATTGCAAAAGGTTCAAACGGTGAGATTCGTAGTATGCTATATCTCGCGGAAGATAGAACTTACCTCAGGCCTGAATTGGCCATCCAAATGAGAAGTTTTAGCGAAGACATCAGCTGCGGAATCGAATCTTTAGCCAAACATCTCCGTAAACCCTGAATTTGAACGCCCGTCGTCCAGACTTTCAGACTTTCAGACCTTCGACTTTTAGACACTCTTCAGTCTCCCTTCCCGATCACAAATGCCTGGAAGCCGTGAGCCTTGAGAGCGGCGGCGGGAAGGACGGCGCGGCCATCGAAGACGAAGGCGGGCTTGAGCATGAGATCGTAGATGCGGGGTAGATCGAGGGTGCGGAACTCATCCCATTCGGTGAGGGTGGCGAGGGCGTGGGCGCCTTTTGCAGCGGTGTAGGGATCTGAGGCGATCTCGACATTGAAATTGATGATGTCTTGTGGGACACCGACTTCGAGGAGATCGCGATGGATGGTTTCCTTGTCCACTCTGGGATCATAGATGACGACGTGGGCGTTCTCCGCGACGAGATCGCGGACGATGTTGATCGCGGCAGATTCGCGGGTGTCGTTGGTATCCTTTTTGAATGCGAAGCCAAGAATGGCGATGCGCTTGCCGTTGACCGTGTTGTAAAGGCTGCGGACGATTTTCTCGACGAAGCGGGATTTCTGCCAATCGTTCATGGTGACCACGGAGCGCCAATAGGCGGCGGCCTCGGGTAGATTGAATGACTCGCAGAGGTAAACCAAGTTGAGGATGTCTTTTTGGAAGCAGGAGCCGCCAAAGCCAACGGAGGATTTGAGGAATTTCGGGCCAATGCGGGAATCGCTGCCGATCGCGCGGGCGACTTCGTCCACATCTGCTCCGGTGGCTTCGCAGAGGGCGGAGATCGAGTTGATAGAGGAAATGCGCTGGGCGAGGAAGGCGTTGGCAACGAGCTTGGAGAGCTCCGAAGACCAAAGATTGGTGGTGATGATTTTTTCCCGGGGTACCCAATTCGCATAGACAGAAACCAGCGCCTCGAGGGCTGCCTGGCCTTCCGGGTTTTCCTCACCACCGATGAGGATGCGGTCAGGGTTTTCCATATCCGTCACGGCGGTTCCTTCGGCGAGAAACTCTGGATTCGAGAGAACTTGAAAGGTAGCTCCGGTGACGGAGTTGGCCGTTAGGATGGATTGGATGGCGGTGGCGGTTTTCACCGGGATGGTGGATTTCTCGACGATGATCTTATTGCCCGTCGATACTTCCGCGATGAGGCGGGCTGCGGATTCGATATAGCGTAGATCCGCCGCGCGACCGGCACCGATGCCGTATGACTTGGTGGGAGTGCCGACGCAGACAAAGATCAAATCCGCAGCGGCGATGGCTGGCTTGATGTCTGTGGTGAAGTGCAGGTTTTTACCGCGTGCCACTTCAACGACCTCTTGAAGGCCGGGTTCGTAAACAGGGAGATGGTCCGAGTTCCAGGCATCAATGCGTGCCTGGTTGAAATCGCATACAGTCACTTTGATATGGGGACACTTGGCGGCGATCATGGCCATGGTAGGGCCACCGACGTAGCCTGCGCCAAGACAGCAGATGTTTTTAATAGTTTGAGACATGGTATAATGGTGAGTTAGATTTTGATCTGATCCCGGATAAGATAATAGAGGAAAATCGAGTTATAGGTAAAATATCGTTTAAAAAGCCTGCGAGGTTCCATTGCGAGACGGTAGGCCCATTCAAATCCATACTTCTGGATGAATGCAGGGGCTTGGCTGACTTCACCGGCATGGAATGCGAATGCGGCTCCGATGCCGAAGTAAACTCCGGGTGGAAGGCGGTCCTTGTTAAAGGCGATCCAGCGTTCTTGTTTGGGGCAACCCAGACCCACCCAGATGAGGTTGGCACCCGAGTCTTTGATTTTCTCACAGATGAGTTCGAATTCGCCTTCCGGCCACTCGCCGAATGGTGGTGAGTGGCTGGCTGCAATGCAGACATCGGGAAATCTGCTGGAGAAAATTTGTTGGAGATTATCTAAAGTGTCTTGTTTGCCACCTAATAGAAAATGTCTGAACTCCGAAGACTTGCCCGATGATGCTTTGAGGGTTTCCAACATCAACGTCGGACCGTAAACGCGGTCCTTCAATCGCTCGTCCTTTTTGAGCTTCGAATTAATCGCCCAAACCAATGGCATGCCATCCGGGCAGATGAGATCGAAGCGGCGCATGGCCTCACCGAAAGATGAATCCACCCTGGCCAACGCTGCGACATGCGTGTTTGCCGCTTCCACGGCGTAGGCTCGGTCCCGTTTGCCCGCGTGAGCAAGAATCCACTCCACGGCCGCCTGATAGGAGGTGGCCGCAGTGGAAAGTCCGATGATGGAGACGTGGTTCAAAGCAGGATAATGATCAAAGTCGGCAAAATGGCTCAATCGCGGTGAGTTCGGGAATCGCTGCAATCGCGGCTTCGCGAGGTGGATTTGTTTCAAAAACATAGAGTGCATAGCCCCCATGCCCGCCACCGCAGTATTTACGAGCGATGGCACCAGCGATTTCCGGCAGCGGCTGCATGCCCTCTTCGAGCTGGGTGTCATGATAGAGGGAAATTCCTTGGCCGAGGAGATTGAGATCCGTCTGGAGAACGCCTTCACGAGCAAGGCGACCACTCAGGGCGATTTTATCATAGTCTCGGCTGTTATTGACGATTCCGGGTGTGTCATGTGAGGTGCCAGTCCAATAGATCGCCATGCGTCCGGCTAAAAAATCTCCATTTTGTTTAAAATCGAGTATAGGCGTGAGGCCTGAGCGCCAGACACAAACGCCGGTCTCGTGGATCACCGCGGGATCTTGCCAGCCGACTCCGAGATCAACTTCCGAATCGACGCCATTCCGTCCATTCAAGAGCGCCCATGCCCCGCTGCCGCCGAGGCCAGCTTGCTTTTCATAGGGCCATTCACGTAACGAGACGAGTGGCGAGATGGCGCAGTTGACGATGAATTCGCCCGGCTTCGAGAAGCGTGGAACATCGAGCCAACCGCCGGCGAAATCCACGCGCAGGGGTGCTTCGGTGGGAGCTTGCACCCAGCGGACAATAGAGCTGGTGGAGACGGGTTCAAAGCGAGGCGGGGTTTTCGGAAGAACCGTGTATTGCGCACCGACTTGTTGGCAGAGTTCACGTTTGGTATCTCCATATTTATCATCCTCGGTGACGATGAGGAAATGGGGGCATATTCTAAGGAACTCTTCTTTGAAATCCAAACCCTCTTCATGGCCCTCGGTGATGATGACCTCATCGATCATGCGCAGCCCTTGCAGCAACGCGCGCTTGTGATCATCCGGGATCGATGGTTTGCGACGTTTATGATGCCACAACACTTCCGCAGAGGCAAAGGAGACGATCAGGTAGTCACCCATTGCACGGGCCTCTTCGAAAAACTGAAGATGGCCCGCATGAAGGATATCATAGCAGCCGGATACGAAAACTTTTTTCATGATGGATGGGTTACTCCTTGGAGACCGAAACATGGTGGCCGTGGGACTCGAGGATCGCGTGGCGACGGGCGATTTCCAAATCCGAGGCGACCATCTCCGCACACATTTCTTCCACGGTGATTTCAGGAACCCAGCCGAGCTTGGCTTTGGCCTTCGCGGGATTTCCCAACAAGGTTTCCACCTCTGCGGGGCGGAAATAGCGGGGATCGACCTTGATGATCACGGAGCCTACTTTGACGGCGGGTGCGATGGCTGGATCGACTTTGGTGACGGTGCCTGTTTCAGCCTCGTCCTTGCCGGAGAATTCCAACTCGATGCCTGCCTCTTTGGCGGAGAGCCTGACAAACTCGCGGACGGAAATCTGCTTGCCCGTGGCGATGACGAAATCGTCGGCAGTATCCTGTTGGAGCATCATCCATTGCATGCGGACGTAGTCTTTGGCATGACCCCAATCGCGGAGGGAATCCATGTTCCCCAGAAACAGGCAGGATTCGAGGCCTTGGGAGATGTTTGCGATGCCGCGGGTGATTTTGCGGGTGACAAACGTTTCACCACGGCGGGGTGACTCGTGATTGAAGAGGATGCCATTGCAGGCATACATGCCGTAAGCTTCGCGGTAGTTCACGGTGATCCAGTAGGCATACATTTTCGCGACCGCATACGGTGAGCGGGGGTGGAAGGGGGTGGTCTCGGTTTGTGGGATTTCCTGGACCAAGCCATACAGCTCGGAAGTGGATGCCTGATAGAAACGGCAGGTTTTTTCCAATCCCACGAAACGGATGGCCTCCAGCAGCCGCAATGCGCCGAGTGCATCAACATCGGCGGTGTATTCCGGGGCTTCGAAAGAAACGGCGACGTGGGATTGTGCACCGAGATTATAGACTTCATCCGGTTTCACTTCGTTAACAATGCGGATAAGATTGGATGAGTCTGTGAGATCGCCATAGTGGAGGCGGAAGCGCGAGTTTTCGACATGCGGATCTTCGTAGATGTGGTCCACTCGCTGGGTATTGAACAAGGAGGCACGGCGCTTGATGCCGTGAACTTCGTAGCCTTTCGCAAGTAAGAACTCTGCGAGGTAGGAGCCGTCTTGGCCGGTGATGCCTGTGATGAGTGCGCGTTTCATGAATGTTTCGGTAGTTATATAAAAGTTAGAGCCTTGCTTGGCCGCTTGATAAGGTGGCGAGGAAGTCCTGATAGGCGGCGGCAAGGCCATCTTTGAAGGGGACGCTTGGAGTCCAGCCAGTGGCCTTAATGAGTGAGATATCAAGAAGCTTGCGAGGGGTGCCGTCGGGCTTGGATGGGTCAGTTAGGATTTCGCCTTGAAAGCCGGTGGTTTCTGCGACGAGCGAGGCAAGTTCGAGAATACTCACATCTTCGCCAACGCCCACGTTGACCCAATCCGGCGGAGACTCGAGCGCGAGCAGATGGAAACATGCGGCAGCGAGATCATCCACATGGAGGAACTCGCGGCAGGGTGTGCCTGTACCCCAGATGGTGACGGTGGCGGCACCGCTTTCCTTGGCTTCATGAAAGCGCCGGATCAGAGCGGGGATGACGTGGGAGTTTTCCGGGTGATAGTTATCGCCGGGGCCGTAGAGATTGGTGGGCATGGCGCTGTGATAGGCGAGGCCATGTTGGGCGCGGTAGTGTTGGCAAAGTTTGAGGCCGGCGATCTTGGCGATGGCGTAGGCTTCATTGGTGAGTTCCAGCGGG
>JBBRIB010000125.1:0-7850 GCA_038221745.1 Verrucomicrobiales bacterium | reverse complement strand
AGATCCCGTTTGGCAACCCCGGTTGATTGAACTGCTGGTTTCGCACACCGCTACTGATGCGGCGCATGATCTCGAACACGTCCGCCGGGTGGTGATCAATGCGCGGCGGCTGTGCGAGGCGGCCGGAGCGGATTGGCGGATTGTGATGCCCGCCGCTTGGCTGCATGATTGTGTGATTGTCCCGAAGTCCTCACCGGAACGCACCCGTGCCTCGCAGCTCGCCGCCGCCCAAGCACAGCGATGGCTCATTCAGGTGGGCTGGCCGTACGGCGGTCTGGAAGAAATCGGCCATGCCATCGAGGCACACAGTTTTTCCGCCGGGATCACACCGCTCACGCTGGAGGCGAAGGTCTTGCAAGATGCGGACCGTCTCGATGCGTTGGGGGCGGTGGGCCTTGCCCGGACTCTGATGCTGGGCGCGGAAATGAAGCGGGAGTTTTACCATCCAGAAGATCCCTTTTGTGAGACGCGCCGTGCGGACGATTCCATCTACACCCTGGACCATCTTTATTGCAAACTCCTCAAACTAGAAGCCACCATGCAAACCCCCGCTGGTAAAGCCGAGGCCCACCAGCGCAGCGAGTATCTGAAAGACTTCCTTGCTCAGATGAAGCGGGAGTTAGCGTGAGGACGCGCCTCTCGGATTTTCGAATTTATCGAATTGTTCTCCGGCGATTCATCACCAAAAGGCCAAGGCCCAGGGCAAGCAGGGAAACCTGCGAAGGCTCCGGGACGACCACAGCTGTCGCAGTCAAAGTAGCAGCCGGAATCGACCATGCACCGCGGTCGTTGCGGTTGTAGATTCCCAGACGAGCGCCTCCCGAGACGGTGAAGTCCACGGTTTGCGGACCACTCACATAGGTATTTGAGGTGAAGAAGCTCAAGGCGTTGAAGCGAGTGCCAGTGGAGATGCCCGAAAGTGCTCCTGTTCCATTGGCCGTCGCGGTCACCATCAATTGCAAGCCATTGGTCGCGTCAAGGGTTAGCTCCGGGTTTCCTTCTCCAGTCCATGGAGTCCAGTAAAATCCTGTGGGATCACCCGTGGTGAAAAAGGCCGACTGGAAATCGGTGTTAGCCGTGTAATTGCCAAAATCGAAATCCAATATCGTTACTCCATTGAAATCGATTCTGAAGCCATCATCAAACTGATTTTGAGCAAGAGCGATGGCGATTTGCTGGCTTGTAACGGTCTCGCCCGAGGCGAGGGCGAGTTCGATATTGGTCACGAAGCCAGAGCCGATCCAATCTGAGGAAACCGCGTAGTTTTGGTTATCCCCCATCAAAACCGCACCCGTTCCCGTCGAAATCACTTGGTAGGTGCCACCGGATCCGGCCGTATCCACCACCACCGGAAAGGCATAGGCCGCTGCAACCGTCGTGCCCGTACTAAAGCCCGGAATCACGCCAGTGTAGGGAGATGTCTTTAAAGTTGCAGAATAAGACAACGCGGGAATCCCGCAGAGGAGGATGGCTATAATTCTTGATTTCATGAATGGCGGGGTTGGAGCGACGATGATATCTAATTGTAAGATATTATCAAGAATAATTAAGGGATAATTTAAAAAAACCCCGGAAATCCGCCTATCTCAAGAGAAAAATGCCCTCATCAATGATCCGTACACCTCTGTTCTTGAGATTTTTACTCCAGCGCTCGGTAGCGGAAAAGCGGGGTGTTCCAGCCGCAAAAGTGTCTTCTCCGCCAGCAATGCGGGCAGCACGGTGGCCATTCTCAGCCGCCGCGAGCAAAGGGCGGCGGAGTAGGATTTCCCCATTGAGGTCCATTCCTGCGCCCGCTGGAGCCATTGATGGTAGGATGCCAAAAACTCTTCCGGCTGGCTGGGCAGCACCGGTAGATAACAACGACCCGAGGCGATGTCCGGCCCGAGATCCCTGAGAATATTCACGAGCTGAAGGCCCTTCCCGTAGAGCCTACCCAGTTCCAGCAGGCGTGCCTCATCCTCGTGGGAGTAACGTTTGCCCAATGTGAGAAATCCCAGCTTGGTCCAGAATTCCCCCACGCAGCCGGCCACGCGGTAGGTGTAATCGTCGAGTGCGGCATCATCCGCCAAGGCGACGGTTGCCGCACAGCTCGCAGCGGCAAATCTTTCCAAGTCCAATGCTTGGCCACTGATGATCATTTGGCAGACCTCACGCACGAGCTGTGCCTGTGAATATGGAAGCTGGTGCAATGCTGCTAGAATTTTACCGGTATTCTCCAAGAGGCGGCGTTCGCGAGGATCCACCGGGGCCAGTCTAAGCTGATCAGGCCAGATCGGGGCCGGCCTATTTAATTGAAGCGCATCGGAAAACTCAGCGAGACTTTGCTGGCGGAGGGCCACTGCCGCACCACAGCTATCCGTAAGAGTATCGCTCGTCCGCGCCAACAAGTAGCCCAAACTGGCCGCCGGACGCATGGCGGCAGGCAGCAGACGCAAACTCAGGTAAAACGAACGCGAGACACCTTTGAGTAGATTTCCATCCAGTTCGGCAGTCACTTCAAGACCCAAGCACCCGCACTGCCAAACCGCAAGCGCTGCAAGGATTAAGGGTGAAAAAGTTCCTTGGTGAAACGAGTTGCGAACAAAAAGGATCGTGTCATTCTCCTACCCGTATGAGTGAAGAGCGTGAAGCCCAAGGACATCGCAATCATGTAAAACTGGAACGGCTGGAGCTCGCCCTCCGCGCCTCCAATGAAGGGATCTGGGATTGGCAAACCGATGAAACTCGGATTTTCTATTCCCGCCGCATCCTCGAATTTCTCGAATGCGGCAAGGATCATGCGCCGAATCTTTTTTTACCTCCGTTCGCACCGATTCATGAGGAAGACCGGCAGTCGTTTCTAAATGGCGTCGACCGCGCCCTGCAGGACAGCGGGCCGGAAACCCTCGCCGTGGATGCCCGCGTGCAGACGGGCAGCGGCACCTGGCGGTGGCTGAAGATCCGCGGCACCGTCCTCCGCGACCGGCTTGGAAAAGCCACTCGCATCGCCGGCTCGATGATCGATATCAGCCAACGCAAAGCCGCTGAGGCCCAGGTGGAGGACGAGCGCTATCTCTTGCGGCAACTCATCGATCACGTGCCGCTTCAGATTTATTTCAAAGACCCTACCTCCCATTTTGTCATGGCCAATCAAGGCATGGCCGAGTGGCTGAATCTTCACGGAGAAAGTGATCTGCTGGGAAAACGCGATCAGGACTTCTTTGATTCTGATCATTGGCAGGCCGCCCGCCGCGATGAAGAGCAGATTCTCCAGAATGCCGAGCCAATCATCGGCAAGCTCGAACATGAGACCGGTCACCACCACGGTGAGGCATGGGTGCTGACCTCCAAATTTCCATGGCGGGACCGCAAGGGAACCATCAAAGGCACCTTCGGGATCTCCAATGACGTGACACGCCTGGTCAAAGCCCAACAGGAAGCCACCGACCTCGCGCTGGAACTCAATAAGAAAAATGAAGCGTATGAGGAGGAGCTCCACCTCGCCCGCGAGATTCAGCAAGCACTCGCAGGCCAGGCCTTTCCATGCTCCAATTCGGATGGCACGGACCGCATTCGCTTCGGTGCCCGCTACATTCCCATTTCCGGTCTCGCCGGGGATTTTTTCGAGGTCATGCAGGTGAACCAAAACAGCATGGCTGTCCTGATCTGCGATGTAATGGGCCACGGCGTGCGCTCCGCCCTCATCGTAGCCATGTTGCGTGGCCTGTTGGAAAAACAACGGGCACAGGCACACGATCCCGGATTGTTTCTCCATGGCCTGAACGATGGACTCACCGCCATTCTTGAACGGGCTAAAACCACCATGTTTGCCACCGCATTCTTCGGCGTGCTTGATCTTAAGGACGGCACTTTCAAATATGCCTGCGCCGGCCATCCGGGGCCGATCATCGCCGGCAAGGATGGCATCAGACAGCTCGCCGCCTGCCGCAATGAAAAAGGCCCGGCCCTCGGTCTGATTCGTGGCGCGGTTTTCCCCACCAACCAAATAATGATCGATCAAATGGACCGCATGGTGATGTTCACCGATGGGGTGCTTGAAGCGGAAAACATCAAAGGCGAACCGTTTTTTGAAAACCGTCTGATGGAGATCATTACCCGATGCCAAGCAGCCCCCTTGGACGCTTTGTTGGACGGTATCCTCGCCAGTGTGCTTGCTTTTTCCGAGTCCGAGCACTTCGATGACGATGTCTGCCTGCTGGCCCTCGAGCTGCCACGGCCTGCTTGACAAATTTTTCAGATTTCATGAACCTCTCCCCCATCCTCGCCAGCCTCCTTCTCGTTTGCACACTCTCTGCTGCGGAGCTTTTCGAGCTTGATCAAATCAATCCCGCCACCATCGAACAATCCTGGGGTGAACCGAAGATCGGGCGCTCCACGGATGATAAGGAAATCAGCATGGACGGTGTGGTCTATCAGAAAGGGATCGGCACCCACGCCAATAGCCGCATCGATCTGACATTGGATGGCAAAGCCGAAGAGTTAAACGCCATCGTCGGCGCCTCGGATTCCCAGAAGGGCACCATGGCCACCGTGATTTTCGCCATCAAGGGCGATGGCCGCGAGCTTTGGAACTCCGGCGTGATGACCCCGGAATCCCCGCCCATGGCCGTGGCCGTCAATCTCAAAGGGATTCAAAAACTCCTCCTCACCGTCAACGATGCCGGCGATGGCGTGGCAAATGATCATGCGAATTGGGCGAATGCCACCATCCGCTATTCCGGCAAGGTCCCGCGTGCGGGCAGCGAGCCAATCCTCATCGAGACCGATGCCCTCTCACTCCGTTTCAACGCTGGCAAGGAAGGCCTGCTTTATCTCACCCGCTTCGGTGCCAAGGACGGCTCGTGGCAAAGCCCCTTCAGCGGCCCTGCCTACCCCGGCACAAGTGATTGTAAATTTCACGATGCTCCCGTGGCCATCACCCGCGCCAATGGCGATGGTGCCCTTAGCCTGATCTATCAAAAGCAATCCAGCACGGAAGAATCCCCCGGCATCCGCCATCACATCATCACCCTCAAGGATCGTGTGGATGACATTTTTGTCGATCTTCACTTCAAAACGTTTTCACAAGAAAGCACCCTCCAACAATGGGCAGTCCTGCGCAATGGCCTGCTGGAGCCACTCCGCGTGCAGCGCCTGAACTCCGCCTATTGGCAAGCGCCTGCCACCGCAGATGCCCATCTGGAGTGGTATGACAGCCGCTGGGCCGCTGAAGCCGCCGTGCCAATGTTGGAAAAACTTACTCACGGCTGCCGCACCTTGGAAAGCCGCTCGGGCATCCGCCATATCGAGGGCCCCGTCCCCGCCTTCGTCATGGCCTTCGGTGGTTTTCCCGATGAGGAAAAAACTCCCTGCCTCATCGCCTCGCTCGCATGGTCCGGCAGCATGGCCATGAGCTTTAATCTCACGAAGGAAAACCTCCTCGCCACCAGCATGGGAGTGAGCTCGCACACTGGAGCCTACAATCTCGATCCCAAGGCCTCTCTCGAATCTCCCAAATCCATCTATACCTTCAGCCCCCATGGCAAAGGCGATGCCAGCCGCAATCTTCATCAATGGACCCGCCGCTACGGCATGCGCGATGGCCAGCGGATTCGCTTGATCGATAACAACTCATGGGAAGGCTGCCAATTCGACGTCACCGAGGCCACCGTGATCGAGATGATCCAAAAAAGTGCCAAACTCGGCATCGAGTTATATGTTCTCGACGATGGCTGGTTCGGCAATGGAGCCACCGCCCGCACCGGTGATTCTTCCGGCCTCGGCGATTGGCAGGTGAACAAAGAGCGGTTCCCGAACGGCATCCCGCTGCTGGTGCAAACGGCGAAAGAAGCAGGCATCCGGTTTGGTCTATGGTTCGAACCGGAAATGATCAATCCACGCAGCGAATTATATAACCTCCAGCCCCACTGGGTGCTTCGCCACCCAGGCCGTGAGCTAATCACCCAGCGCAACCAAGCCGTACTCGATCTCACGCTCCCCGAGGTTCGGAAATTCGTTTTCAAAAGCGTCGATGATATATTAACAGAAAGCCCCAACCTCCGCTTCGTGAAATGGGATGCAAATAGCGATCTGCTCAATCCTTACTCCCCTCACCTCGGCCCCAGCCAACAGGGGAAACTTCTTTGGCAGTACTTTGATGGCTACTATGGTGCCCTCAAGGCCCTCACGGAAAAACATCCCGGCGTGGATTTCCAAGCCTGTTCCTCCGGCGGGGGCCGCGCTGATCACGGAGCTCTTCTCTACAGTCACACCTTCTGGGTCAGCGATAACACCCACCCACTCTACCGCCTCCGTGCCCAATGGAATTTTTCTACTTTCCTGCCGCCCATCGCCGCCACCTGCCATGTCACCCATCGCGGCGATTTCAGACCGAAATTCCGCTTCGATGTTTCCATGATGGGCCAGCTCGGCCTTGAGGTGGACCCTCGCCGCGCCGAGCCGGAATTCCAGGATGCCGCCAAGACCGGCATCGAAGCCTATAAGATAGTTCGGGAAATCGTCCAATTCGGCTCCCAATTCCGCCATCTCTCGCCCTTCGAGTCCACCGTTCCCTCGCTCAACTATGTCGCCCAAGATCAATCCCAAGCGCTGCTGCTCGCCTATCAGTTAGGCTATGCTCAAAGCTCCATCTCCACCACCTCCCCCATCCGTGGCCTCGATCCCGATAAAATCTATGAGATTTCCGAGATCAATCTTCCCGCTGCCGATAGCGAGCCTCGCCTCGATCCCCAAGCCCGCAAAGCGCAAACCGGCCGCAAGTGGATGGAGCAAGGCATCCCTCTGGTTTATCGCAAAAGCAACGACAGCGCCGCCATCCTTCTTTCCGTAGTCAACGCCCTCTAACATGAAACCAATCGTTATCTCGTTTCTTTTCACCGCATGGGTACAAGCACAAAGCATCCTTCTTCCACAGGGAATGCTGGAACGCATGAATGGTCTAACAAAGGACCACCCCCAGCTCAAGCTCATCGGCTATCGTGATGCTGCGGAAGCACTCACCCAAGTCGCCACTGCGGATGCCTACATCGGCGGCCCGGATCAGGCCCTGATGGATGCCGGGGTAAAACTCCGTTGGGTGCATATCTTCTCCGCCGGGATCGAAAACCATACCCATTTACCCCGCATCAAGGATGGCCAAGTCACTCTCACCAGCCTCAAGATCTATCAAGGACCGGAGATTGCCGATCATGCCTTCGCTCTCCTGTTGGGCCTTACCCGGAACATGGCCGACTACCAACAAGCGCAGCTCGAAGGCAAATGGAGCAAAGCCGGGTCCCCCGCTCTCCCCCTCATCGAGCTGCGTGGTAAAACTCTGCTGGTCGTTGGCTACGGCGGCATCGGTGTGCAGGTGGCCGAGCGGGCCAAAGCCTTCGGGATGATCGTCCATGCCATCGATGAGAAGGATATCCCCCTCACCCAAAACCTCGATGACCGCGGCAAACCGGATGAACTCGGGCACTTTCTTGAAACCGCCGATGTGGTCGTCAGTTGTATTCCCCACACCCCGCAGACCGAAGGAATGTTTGGCGAGAAAGAGTTTTCCCAAATCAAACAAGGTGCCTACTTCATCAATGTTTCACGCGGCAAAGTTGCAGATACCGCCGCCATGGTCAAAGCCCTGCAATCAGGCCGCCTCGCCGCCGCCGGGCTTGATGTCGTCGATCCGGAACCACTCCCGCCCGAGCACCCCTTGTGGAAAATGAAAAACGTCCTCATCACTCCCCACATCGCCGGAGTTTCAGAAGCACGCAGCGAGCGGCAAAATACCCTCATTGAAACAAACATCGCCCGCTTCGCCTCAAGCCTCCCCCTCAAGAACCAAGTGGACGCCACCAAAGGCTATTGATTCA
>JBBRIB010000124.1:0-7880 GCA_038221745.1 Verrucomicrobiales bacterium | reverse complement strand
GCACCGGGTCCAGCCGTGATGGCCAGAAGAAGATTGGTGCATCGGCATTTTCCTGAAGTTGGAGTTCACGTTGGAGAGCGAGCTTGTTCGCCCGCTTGCCCTCCATGAAGTCCTTACAATCAAAGGTGCGCTCCAAGGCATCATCCGTCTCGGGACTATAAGAGATATCGGGTGCGTTGAGGATCCCCGCGGAACAACCTGCAAAGTATTTACTGCGCAATTCCGCCCTCACGGAATCCGGCACCACCGAGTGCCAACCTTCTACGATTTCCCAAAGAAAGCGCGGGCTGACGGTATTGATATAATGCGCTGCAAAAATCCCCGAAGTAAGAAGATCCACCGGTACATGCGAGCGGGCAAAATCATAGTCCGCAGGTGAACCGGAAAAATACAAATTCATCCAGAATTCCGCCGCATCGATGCCCGCTTCCTCGATTTGCGCGAGTGTAACCTGCCGAGTATGAATATTGTGGACCGTGAACAAACTCTTGATGCCCCGCCGCCTGGCCATGCCGGGAATCAGCGCTGTCATCCAGTCGTTGCAATGAATCAAATCCGGCCGCACCATCGGCACGATGTGGTTGATCACCTCACGCTGGAAGACCAGGGCGATGCGCATCGCCTCATCGGATTGGTTGCTATAGACCTGCTCGCGATAGTAGAAGATCCGGTCCTCGGCCAAATGAATATGCGCTTCCGGCAGCACTTCGTGATATTTCCGCAGCTCTCTTTCATGGAGATTGAAAATATCCCCCTGGAACATCCGGCGGTAGTTCGGCATCGCCACATGGACATCCGCCCCCAGCTCGAACAACGCAGAAACCAAGGACGCCGAAACATCTGCGAGGCCTCCCGCCTTTGCAGACATGCGCTGTGCCATGTTCCCCATCCCGGACGGGAGATACGTAATCTCGGGAGTTACGATGAGAATTCTTGGCTTTTGTGGCTTAGGAGAGGCAGACATCAGAAAGTAAAAGCGGGGCGGTCGAAGTGTGGATCGCAACTTGAAATAAAAACTTCCAGTCCACCACTCAAATCGACTCATAGGCTGAGATTTTTGCTGAATCGCGAGAAAATAGTGACTAACCCCGTTCAGGTCATCCGCCCAGTGGGGTCGCAAGATGCTGAATGCAAAACTGCGACCAGGTCTCCAAGCGCTCAAATCCCTCCCCCGCCAGATAAGCGAGCTCGGAAAAGTCCAGATCCATCAGCGCATCTTCGCGGGATTTCACTTCAATCGAGCTCAGGTCCACCAGATGCACAATCCCCAGATGCACCTGCCCCACAGGATTGGAATCATCATTGAGCAGCGCAATGATTTGGTGGGTGTGATTCTCCGGTAGGTCCAACTCCTCTTCAATCTCGCGGGTGACCGCCGCATGATAGGCATCCGGCCCGGTCCTGCCCTCACCCATATCGATGGGATTGACGTGGCCTCCCACGCCGACGGAGATTTTCGCGTGAAGGCGGCTTTCCCCACCCGCCTTGCCTCGGGTGTAATGAAGGATCCGGCTGCCACAGCGGAAAATGCAATACGGGATCAATTGCTTGTGGCTGCGGTCCTCTTCGGCAGCCGCACGATCCATGAAAAAGTGATTTGCAGGATCTAACAATTTCGCTACCGCAGCCTCCAGGCCCTCCGTCCGCAGCCCTTGAAACATTCCGATTTCCTCCAATAAACCGCGCTTCACCACCAACACTTCTTCACCAGCATACTTCGACATGCGCGGGAGCTTAATGGGCCATCTCCATCCGCCAAGCCTCCATTGCAACCTTGTGTGACATTGATGCCGCAGATGCGCACGCCGCCTCACCGGGCCAACCGTATTTTCCCAAGCGGGAAAGCGAATGCTGCCACGAGGGAATCCAAAGCCCCTCCCTCACGATCTGCACTCCATCGCGGGGAAAATCTCCCGGCGGCAGGACTTTTTCCGCCAGATGGAAGCACACCCACGCCCGCCACGAGCGGGCTTCCGAACGTGGGCCACTCATCCGGCTGGCAAGATGTTGAAAATGGCGCACCGGATTCCCCAGAAATCCACGTTCTCCCGCAGCCGCCATTTCCATGATCCAAACCAAGGCGCAATACGGTGGTGGCAGCTCCCCCAGGATCACCGGAGCCTCACCAAGATCCGCCATCCACGCCTTGGTGAGCTGGAGCATTGCCTGGGCCGGCTTCCCGCCTAACCAATGGGAATGGGCATAGCGAAGGGCTGCTTCATAGAATTCCGGCCCCTTCACCGCGCTGTGATGCCGGGTAACCGAAGCATCCAGCAACGCCGAAAGCTCCGGCAGCCATGGGCAGGTGGGATTTGAAAATTCTGACGGACTCCTGTGAATGCTCGGCGCAGCATTCCCGATTCCAAGCAGGAACTCAATGATGGATCTGTCAATTTTCAGGGCTTGCATCTGCTGCTGGATCGTCAATCCTGCCGCCCCCATGAGCAGCCGTTTAGAAGGAAAAGTACTCGTCGCCCAAGGTGGCGGCCCCACACCCGTCATCAACCAGAGCATCGTCGGCGTGGCCCTCGAAGCCCGCAAATTCAGCCAAGTGACCTCCATTTACGGGGCGGTGCATGGCGTCCGCGGCATCATTGATGAAAATTTCATCGATCTCACCCGTGAGACCACGAACAATCTCGAACAAGTGGCCGGCACGCCATCTTCCGGCCTGCTCTCCACCCGCGACAAACCGGATGAGGAATACTGCGCACGGATGTTCAAGGTGATGCAGGCTCACGATATCCGTTATTTTTTCTACGTCGGCGGCAATGATTCTTCTGACACCGTCCGCATCGTCAACGAGCAGGCAAAGGAAGCAAACTACGAGCTGCGCGCCATTCACATTCCCAAGACGATCGACAACGATCTTGAGGAAAACGATCACTGCCCCGGCTTCGGCTCGGCCGCCCGTTTCGTGGCCCAGGCATTTTCCGGGGTCAATCTTGACAACCGCGCCCTGCAAGGCGTTTACATCGGAGTGGTGATGGGTCGCCACGCGGGTTTCCTGACCGCCTCATCCGCCCTCGCACAAAAATACTTCGATGATGGCCCGCACCTCATTTATCTGCCCGAGCGCCACTTCAAGATGGAAAATTTCCTCGCCGATGTGGACCGCATCTATCAGAAGCACGGCCTTTGCACCATCGCCGTTTCCGAAGGGATTTCCGATCCGGATGGCACGCCGATGATCGTCAAGCTCCTCGGCACCGAGGAGCGGGATTCCCACGGCAATGTCCAGCTCTCCGGCACCGGGGCTTTGGGGGATCTGCTGTCCAACGAAATCCGCAAGGGCCTCGGCATCAAGCGGGTGCGCTCTGACACCTTCGGCTACCTTCAGCGTTCATTCATGGGCATCCAGTCGGATCGCGATGCGCGCGAAGCCCGTGAAGTGGGTGAAAAAGCCGTGCAGTTTGCCATGTGGGACAACGTCGATGGCTCGGTGGTGATCAAGCGCCCGGTGCTCGACTACAGCGTGGACTACCAGCTCGTGCCCATCGAAAATGTGGCTGGCAAGACCCGCCACATGCCGGACAATTTCATCAACGTGGAAGGCAATGGCGTGACCCAGGATTTCGTCAACTACTGCCGCCCGCTCCTCGGCTCAAGCCTGCCGGAACCCCACCGCCTGCGCGCGCCGAAGGTCCCGAAAATCCTGCACGTTTAAGCTCCATCCAAAAGCTGATCCCACTTCCAAGCCCGTCCGCACCTCCGCGGACGGGCCTCGATTTTCAAGCCCCTCCCGCGCACGGTTGAATTCCTTTTCAATCGCCCCTTGACCCAAGCCGCTTCACCCCCTACCAACCCCGCCTGTATGGGATTTGAAACACTTGGGCTCTCCGCAGCCGTTCTGGAAGCCATTGAGGAATCCGGTTACACCACACCTACGCCGATCCAGGCGCAGGCCATTCCGATGATTCTTGAAGGCAAAGACGTGATCGGTGCCTCCCAGACCGGCACCGGCAAGACCGCCGCCTTCGCCCTGCCTTCGCTCTCGAAAATCGAAAAACTCGGCAAGCCCCAAATCCTCATCCTCGAGCCCACCCGCGAGCTCGCCCACCAGGTGGCCGAGCAGTTCGAAAAATATGGCAAGCACACCGGCCTCAAGGTCGCCCTGCTCTACGGCGGCGTGGGCCTTGGCACCCAGTCAGAGCAACTCGCCGCAGGTGCCGATATCGTGGTCGCCACTCCCGGCCGCCTCGTCGATCACTTCTACCGCGCCACCATGCGCTTCACCGAAATCAAGGTTCTCATCCTTGATGAAGTGGACCGCATGCTCGACATGGGTTTCCTCCCCCAAGTCCGGAAAATCGTCAACCTCTGTCCATGGGAAGGCCGCCAAACCTTGTTTTTCTCCGCCACCATGCCCCCGGCGATTCAAACCTTTGCCCAATGGTGCCTCACCGATCCCCAGCGCATTGAAATCGCCCGCACCTCCATCCCCACCAGCGTCACCCACGCCTTCTATCCCGTGGCCATGGATCAACGGGACGAGCTGTTGTTGGAGTTGCTCAAACAAACCGAATACCACTCGGTCATGATATTCACCCGCACTCGGAAAGAGGCGGATCAACTCACCACTTTGATCAAATCCACCGGCCAGACCAAAGTGGCCGCCATGCACTCGGATATCAATCAGGCCGACCGCATGAAAGCCCTCGCCGGCTTCAAGGCAGGCGAATACGAAATCCTCGTCGCCACCGATGTCGCCGCCCGCGGGATTGATATCTCCGGCGTTTCCCACGTCATCAACTACCGCGTCCCGGAAAACGCGGAAGACTACGTCCACCGCATCGGTCGCACCGGCCGCGCCTCCGCTGAGGGTGATGCCTTCACCATCCTCACCGCCGATGAACTCGACTACGCGAAATCCGTGGAAATCTTCATCGACAAGACCATCCCCCGCCGCAAGCTGGAGGATTTTGAATACATCTACACTGCCTTGTTGGATGACTCCCCGATCAAGCCCGTCCGCAAAAAGAAAACCGGCGGCAAAAAGCGGAGATAGAATTTCAGTCCAATTCTTGGCCAGGTAGGGCGCAACCGCCGGGGGCTCATGCCAAAGAAACGAGAACGTCCTGCTCCACTACAGGCCGCCTGGCAATCCTTGGCAAGGAAAGAGGTGGGACAGAGCTTTTCGCCCGGCATCCTCCCGCTGCCTGAGGTGCTTTTCAAGCACGATCATGGCTTTTCCTCGGGCATCCGGCAGCCCAAGTCACAGGTGCAATACATGTAGTGGAGGAAGGTGTAAATCAAAGCATCCTGTTCGGGTAACTGACCCCGCTGGCGGAGACGGTCGAAAATGTCGTCGAAGATCCTCTCGAATCCCCCGAAGTCGCCGCGATGGGCTTGGTACTTGTTCAGGAATTGCTTGGAAACGTTGGTGTATCGCTTCCGCCATTCAGTGTTTCGCGGATTGCTGAGGAAAAATCCGCCATCGAAGCCTTGCAAATCGGTCACAAGGGAAATACCGCATGCCTTTACGGTATAAATGACGGAATGACGGCTACACTTACCAACCCCCAATCCAAGGTTCTTGCTTTCGTCGAGCATGCATCCGCGCAGGACGGGCGTCCTCTCACGATGAAGGAGGTCGCGCGGCATTTTGGCTGGTCGAGCACTTCGACTGCCCAACAGCACCTTGCGGCACTCCAGAAAAAGGGGCGGCTTGTCCGCATACCCAAAAGTCCCCGGTCCCTTCGAGTTACCAAGCCGCTGCGAATGGCAACTACAGACCAGATTGTGGCTGTGCCGCTGGTTGGGCGGATCGCTGCGGGGTCACCAATCTTTGCGCTGGAAGAAGCGGAGGCGATTTTGCCGCTTCCCCGGGCTTTGTTTCATGGTAGCGGCCTCTTTGCTCTCCGGGTGCAAGGTGACAGCATGATCGAGGCCGGCATTTTCAATGGCGACATCGCCGTCCTTCGTTCTGGCCCTGACTTCTCCGATGGTGATATTGCCGCTGTCGTGGTGGAGGAGGAGGCCACGCTGAAGCGTATCTTCAAATTGATGCGGAATCAGGCGAACCCGATCCTGCTGATCGCGTCAATCTTCAGCAGCGGTTGGCAAACCGTGGAGACCACGCCGTTCTGGCGATTGTCCGGCCGGGAGAGCTGGTTCTTTACCCACTCAATCTGGATCGTAAGACCCTGAACAAGAACGGTCTTGAAAGGACGGTTCGAATCGCCGATCCCCGCGCTCCTTTTCTATTTCACGAGGTCGCTACCGGCACGCTGGACTTGGGATTCCACATCACCCGCCATCTCGCCGAGTCATTTGCAGCACCAGAAAGCCGCGCTGGTCTTGGCGAGCCTTCGCCGTTGTCCTGTGTGATCGGGGCAGACAACCGCCATTGCCAAGGCCTCTACCTCAGCACCCATCAGCGCCTGTTTTCCTGGCCCGACGGCAGGTCTGGCACTCCTATCGAGCTATATCACTCTTGGCATCACTGCTGATCAAATAATCGGTTTGACCGTCGGCTTCAAATAATTCCTGCAAAGCTTCAATTTGCCGCCGCCGGAAATCCCCGCGTCCCCGGCTACGGAGCTATTCTGGGCCTCGCATAAGGAGTCGGGACTTTATGGTCCCGTCTTTGGCAGCGGAAGAAGAGGGGGACAATAAGGTCCCCCTCCCTATTTCACTCCGCCGTTCGCCATTTCCGCGAGCAGTCGGTCCAGATTTTTGGAGATCTTCACCGTATTCGGGTGCTCCGGCCCCAGACTCGCATGGAGGATGCGCACAGCGTCCCGCATCAGCGGCTCGGCCTCCGTGAGGTGATTGGTGTCTTGGAGCAATTGCGCCAGATTATTGAGATCGATGGCGACATCCGGGTGGTCCTCGCCACTGGCGGCGCGGACGATCTTCAGGGCGCGGCGGGATATTTTCTCCGCCCACTTGTGCATGCGCCTCGAATTGAACGGGTGATTCTCTTATCTCGATCAAGCTCGAATGTTTTTGGGCGAGCCCCATACGAAGCAAAGCTTATCAGTTGCCTGGCTTTTTCAATCCAATGGCACAGCCGCATAACGCTTCAGCTACACCCGCAAAAGAGCGGTATCAACATGCACTGACCGCAAGCGTCTGGTCCGCACCCGGCTCAATCCACCTGCTGATCTTCATGAGAAACGATTTCCAACAACGTGTGAACCCCATGGATGCCAGCCGCCGCTTTCAGTGCGCTCCGGATGGCACCGGCTGTATGCCCTTCCCTGCCGATCAACATCGCGACATCTCTTTTGACGAGAATCACCTTCACGCGTAGCACTCTCGGCTTAATCTCCTTGATTTCGATGTTCGCATGATTGGGGACATCGACCAGATGCGTGCACACATATTGAATGAAGCTTTTCAGGCGGGTGACGAGTGCCCGCATTTCCGCTTTGCTCAGGTTTGTTTCCATGGGTTGAGAAGTTGCCGAGGGATGGGGTTCGGATTCTGCGGATGGGTTCGCATTGAAATCCCAATCCATCACCTTGTAATGGGCAGTACGGCGCACGATATCCACCAGGTCCACCTCCGTATTTGCCAGTTTGTTCACCGCCGGCAGCACATTTCGAAAATCCCAATCCATCACCTGGACGTTTCCGAGCTTTCTGAGAGAGTCCCTAAACTCCAGCTCGCTGATCTCCTTGTTCATGAGTCCCGCGAAATCCCATTCGTTCACCTGGATCTCTCCAATTTCCTTGAGAGAAGTGGTCAATTTTGTGATGCGACTTGCCATGAAATTTTGTCAATAATGTTTCCGGGATTTTCTGGATCTATGATCCCCGGAAGGACGTTAACGGCTCGAACGGATTTGACAAGGAGTTCAGGCAGTAACTCCAACCTTTCAACACGGTGATTTTATTTGTGAGGATTGATTGCATGTGGCTGTAGGGGAAAGC
>JBBRIB010000123.1:0-7946 GCA_038221745.1 Verrucomicrobiales bacterium | reverse complement strand
TCGCCCCTCCTCGATCCCGCGAACCGAGCAAAGCGACATAGACTGTCCCGAAAGGCAGCCCGCACGGGACGCGCGGCAGCGCGGATCAATGTAAGCAGCCTCATCGACCTCATCGCCAGCATCCCGTTCCAGCACGCGGATCTCCACGCGAAGGACATCCTCGGGCATGTTTATGACTGGAGCGGAGCGACAGAGAGTCTACCGAAGGAGAGCCCGAAGGGTGAGCGCGGGGGCGCTCATCAATACTTCCTTGGCCAGTTCGCCCTAGCGGAGGGGAAAAAGTGCGGCCAATACTTCACGCCCAAGGCAATCGTCAGCCTCGTCGTCGAGATGATCGAGCCCTATCAGGGCCGCGTCAATGACCCCGCCATGGGCTCCGGCGGCTTCTTTGTCAGGAATACCCGACCAAGCGGTGTGCGCTTCGCGAAACGATGTCGCGCAAGCGCTCGGGGCGTTGTGCAATCCGAGCGCTTCATCCAGGAACACGGCGGCAAGCTGGGGATTCTCTCGGTTTACGGGCAGGACCAATGGGCGTGGGGCGCCCATTTGAGACGTGCGAAGCGCGCCCGCAGGGTGAGGCTGCGGCGGAAGCAGCCGAATCAATGCAATCCCACCATCTGGCGACTGGCGGCGATGAACATGGCCATCCGCGGCATCGACTTCAACTTCGGCAAGGAACCGGCGAATTCCGTCATCCAGGACCAGGACCCGGATCTGCTCCGAAAACTCCAAACGTTGAATTGAATTGGTTCACGATAGTTGAGACAACCACGCCAGATGCCAGTAACGCCGAAAATATCCAATATCCGTCCATTCGGCGGTTACTCCGCTTACGTTTCTAAATTGAAACATCTCGCGAAAGAATCTCATCGAGTCCCGGGTTGGAATGTCCGAGTGGATGCGGCGCTAAATGGGCAGGCCAGCGTTGAATTGCGACGCGTGGCTCCAATCGAAACGCGACGGAAGTTTGGCGCCTTTTTCACCGGGACCGACCTCGGCGCACAATTGATTGGATGTGGCACGGGGTTCGAGGGGGCCAGCATCTTTTACGATCCGACATGCGGCATGGGGGACCTGCTGGTTGCTGTAGCCCGGCGACTCCCCATCGGCAAGACGCTATCGGACACGTTGCGGCAGTGGGGACGGCAGCTTTGTGGGACAGACTTACACCGCGAATTCATTGAAGGCGCAAGGACCCGCCTCGTCTTGCTGGCACGTCAGCGACACAAATCCGACGAACCTTTGCAAAAATCGGCCGCATCTTTTTTCTCAAATATTCGTGTGGCCGACGGTTTCAGGCAACGCGCTTTGTTCGCCCGCGCCTCTCACCTGTTACTCAATCCACCATTCGGACAAGTCCCTGCTCGTCCAGGCTGCACTTGGGCCGGAGGACGAATCACAGAGGCTGCCGAGTTTGTGGTTGCAGCGCTCGAACGAGCCAGAGCGGGAACGGAAATGCTTGCGATTCTACCTGAAGTCCTTCGCTCTGGTTCGTTATCTGAGCAGTGGCGTCAGCGTGTGAACGAGATCGCCGATGTGCGGCTCGTCCAGCCATATGGCATCTTCGATGACAGCGCCGATGTGGACGTGTTCTTACTCCACCTCACCCGCCGTTCCGAGACTGAGAGCCGAGCACCTCATGTATGGGCAACCACTACTGCGCCGCTCACTACAACCGTGGCTGAGTTCTTTGATGTACACGTCGGTCGCGTCGTTCCACACCGCGATAAAGAGTCCGGTCCCCTTCTCCGCTACATTCACCCGCGGAACATCGCTGTCTGGGTTGAAGTCACCCGCATTTCCGAAAAGCGCCGTCACGAAGGCCTCTCCTACAAACCGCCTTTCGTGGCGCTTCGACGCACTTCGCGCCCGGGCCATCCGTATCGTGCTGCTGCCACCGTCATCCTTGGCACCAAGCCCGTTGCAGTAGAAAACCATCTTATTGTCTGTGAGCCACATGACAAGTCGGCCGACACCTGCCGCGCACTCATGAGGCAACTGCACACCGAGCGAGCGAATGAGTTCCTCGACCAGCGCATTAGGTGCCGTCACCTGACGGTGGGCGCGGTGGCGGAAATTCCTTTCATGCTATAGCCATGCGAACTGACGATCAACAACCCGCGATACTACCTCCATTAGTCGGCACGCCGCTGGGAAAGGCTGCTTTTTCCGTGAGCTCGCGAGTAGCCTTGCAGCTTGGGCGTGAGAGCATTTCCAGTTCTATCACGGCGATCGTTGAGTTGGTAAAAAACGCTTACGACGCTGACGCTGACAAGGTTCGCATCCGTTTCGCGAACCTGGGCACCTCAGAAGCATTTATGGTGATTGAGGACACGGGCGATGGTATGTCCGTGGATGATTTGAGGGGCTTCTGGATGGTGATTGGCACTGCCAACAAGACTGGCCGTAGAAGGACTACTAAAGAGCGAGCTGTAACCGGCGAGAAGGGGTTGGGTCGCCTCGGCTTGGACCGCCTTTGCGCTCAGACCGAAGTTGAATCGATTGTGCTCGGGGCGACGGAGGGATTTCGCCTTGATGTGCGCTGGGGGCGCTACGAAGACAGCGAGCAGAGGCTGGAGACTGTCGAACATGATCTTTACAGTATTCCCAATCTACAGCGCGACCCCATTTTCAACCAATTTCGCGACTTCCCAAAAGGAACTCGCCTGATTCTCAGAGGTCTCAAGGACGTGTGGGACGTGGATTCGATCGGACAGCTCCGTACTGACCTCGCGCTTTTGGTATCTCCATTCCAAGCACCCAATGATTTTTCTATCGAAATAGAAACCGGCCAGAACTGGGAGAGCATTGATGGCCCAGTGTCGGTGCTAGCGGTGCTGTTGGAAGCAGCCAACTGGAAGCTCGTTGCCACACTCGATGAGGACGACAACGTCGAAATCCAATTGACGTCTCAGCGCCACGAAACGGAATACCACCTCAAACCGGTGGCTTGGAGTGAGGCTATAAAAAAGATGGGTGTTAAACCGCGCTGTGGGCCACTGCGGATGGAATTCTACTTTTTTGTCCGAAGAGATGCTGAACTTGCCACGCGCACGTTGAAGGCGAAGGAGATCACCGACTTTCTAAAGTTCAATCAGGGCATTCGCATCTACCGAGATGGTTTCCGAGTGAAGCCTTATGGTGAGCCGGACGGCTCAGGAGACTGGCTGCGTCTGTCTTACCGGCGCATGCAGAATCCCGAAGGCGTGGCTCAAGATGCTAAGCCAGGAAACTGGCGAGTTGGCTACAACCAAGTCGTGGGTGCTGTTTTCATCAGTCACGAGAAAAATCCCAATCTGGATGATCAGACGAATCGCGAGGGTTTGCTTCAAGGTAAATCTCTTGATCATCTACGTGCATTTGCACTGCGTGCTATTCAGTTTTTGGAAATCCACCACCAGACTTTTGTAATGGGGCAAAAGGCGGGCCGCGATATAGCAGAGCAAGCCGAAGACAAAGCCAAGGAATCTATTGCCGGTGCCGGTGGAGCCTTGCAGAAGCTTGAAGAGCTGGCGGGACAAATAACCAAATTGATCAAACCGCCGGATGACAGCAACGCTTCCGGCGAACTTCGAGCGGACATTGGAAAAGTTCTTGTCGAAGCTAAACGCGAACTTGAACTTGCCCGGACGGGATTGGAGCAGACAACCAAGCTCTACCAGCAGGCCGAAGAGCAGAAGAATACCATGGCGAATCTTGCATCGCTCGGGATCTTGTCGGCAGCATTCGGCCACGAAACGTTGAATTGGATTGGCACCGTAGCGAAAAATGCCCGCTGGCTTTTGAAAAATTTTTCTGACGGGACACTCATGGTGGTGCCGTCCCTACAGGACGAGATAACGACCGCACTGTTGGACACGGAGGGTGAAGCAGAAAAGGTCCGCAAGTTCGCGCGGTTTACGCTCGGTAATCTCAATCGGGAAAAACGCCAACTGCGGGACTTCTGCCTCAAAGATACCATTGTTCGGGTTTTCAATGCTTTTGATGAAACCCTTCGAATCCAACGCAAAACAGCGGTCGATCTTAGCGAGATGCCGTCGAACCAATGTCTCATCAATGGCTACGAAATGGATTGGGAAAGTATCGTGGTGAATTTGATCACGAACGCGACTTGGGCGCTTGAGGATAAGCCCGCCGCCGAGCGTCAAATCAAGGTTTCGGTTCACGACCAAGATGAGGATTGGCTAATGGTGTTCGAAGATAGCGGCGTGGGCTTGGAAGCCGGAACTGCGGAGTTCATTTTCCGGCCCGGCTTTACCACCAAACGCAACTCGCATGGAGAACATGTTGGAACGGGCATGGGTTTATTCATCGTCCGTTCGTTCGTTGAAGAACATACCAAGGGCCGAATTGCTGCTATCGCACGTGGTTCAATAGGAGGAGCCCGCTTTTCGATCCATCTACCGAAGGTCAAGCCCCCTCCAACCAAAACACCTACGCCATGAAACGCAACATCATCTATTTCGTCGATGAGGACGAGCCCGCCAGGAGAGCCAATCTTCGGGATCTAACGACGCTGCTTGATAATCCAAAAATTCAGATTCGTGACATGGCTCCGCTCAAGACATTTGCTGAGTATGATTCTTTTGCCGCTGAACCGACCACAGCTGCATTCATTCTCGACCAAAAATTGAAACCGGGTGGTATGACTTACAACGGCACTGATCTAGCCGCACATTTACGCAGCATCGATGCAAAGATGCCAATTTACATCCTCACCGGCTACGCTGACCAAGTTGATGAGTTTCTGGGGTTTGAATATCTCGTCGAATACATCATCGACAAGCAACACATCGAGAAGCCCGATTCAAACGAAGCAATAATCGTTAAAGCCCGTGTATTGCGCCATTTGGATGTCTTCAACGATGTCCGCAATGCGCGTGATCAACGATTCCACGATTTGCTAATCAAGAGTTCGCGCGAGCCTCTTTTGCCGGACGAGAACAACGAGCTTCGCGATTTGGGCGGGGATCGAATCGCATCTGTGGCTGCCTCCGAGCATGAGAGGCAGATAAAGCTCGATACGGAAATCGAAGCTCTGAGGAAACTGCTCGGACGAGATCGACTTCTCTAAACTCAATGAGTGTAGATGAACCAAGAGTCTTTTTTCCTGTTTTAGTGCGGGAAGGCGACTATCCTAAAAGGACGGACGGAGGTTATTATGGCTACGCGCATTACCGTGACCACGTTGCAACCGATTGTCAGCACCGTTGCGTCTATTGCGATTCGGCCAACACCGAAGTGGAAGTAATGCAACTAGATCACTTCAGGCCTGAGTCATTTTCAGAATTTGAAGCCCTCATTAATGATCCGCTGAACCTGCATTATGCTTGCGCTCGCTGTAACCGATGGAAGTGGGACCACTGGCCCGCACGCGGCACATCTCATACTCATGATGGGAAAAATGGCTTTATCGATCCATTCAGCGAAGACCGATTACATTATTTCCAAATAGAGCCGGGTGGTCGGATCAGAGCCGTCCAGCCGCCAGCTTCTTACATGATAAGCCTTCTGCATTTGGAGCGAGAATTCCTGCGCAAGCTTCGTGAAAAACGATTGCTCTTGGCAGAACTCCGACTGCGGAGGACAGCACTTAAAGCCGAACTTCAAGCCGACCTTGATTCCGGACGACTCAGTGATCCGAAAATCATGCTCGAGTTCATTGGAATATGGGAGCGATTTGATGCTTTGTTGCATTAGGGGAAGATCTCCAAGGGGGCCTCGGATGCACCAATCTGCGCCGGGGTCGGTAGTATCAAATAACAGACATGTGTCGGATGCAGAAACCAAAACAAGAAAAACACCCATCATGAAAACCATGGACAGCAATTTCATCCATTTGGCGCAGGTGAGTTCGATCTCATCGTCCATGGCTGCAATTGCTTCTGCACGATGGGAGCCGGGAGAATGAAGAGGGAACATTGAACATCGAACGCCCAACATCGAACATCGAATGGAGGAGAATTTAGAGTTGCCGAAAAAGATCGGTGCCGGGACCGCCAAGGGGATCAAAGCGGCGTTTCGCGGATGGTGCCGCCCCTTCAGGGCTGGGAATCCTGTGGGCGATGGGACCCAGGGCGCTGCCCTGGGCTATCGTGTGAAGCCCCGTTGGGGCGGAAGAATGGCGGAGGAACTTGGTGGGGAAGATGTAACTCTAGTGGAATTCCAATCATGAACGACCCCATCATAATAACCGAGGTCATCGGCCGGGCCGTGCAGGGCATGACAAGGCCGTTTCTCTGCAAGGCGGGCTTTTCCGATTACTATGTGAAAGGCGCTTATGCGGGATTGGACTCGCTGTGCTGCGAGTGGGTGGGGAACCGGTTGGTGAATCTCGCGTTACCGAACGCTTCGCTGGGATTGCCTATGTTCGAAATGGGTGAGGTGCCGGGTGCTTTGATCGAGGAAAGCGGGTTTCCTGACATCCGCGATTTGGGAGAAGGACGGGTGTTCGCTTCGTTACGGATCGAAGACGGGCAGGAGTTGACGTGGTCGGCGGCGCAGGGTTGGCCGGAGGAAACGATGGCGTTGCTCTTGCTGGTGGATTTGTGGATTCAGAACGAGGATCGGAGTTTGTCCGAGTTTGGTGGGAATCCGAATCTGCTGGTGGAACAGATTCCGGCGTTGCCTGCTGACGATCCGGAAGGAGCGTTGTGGGCGGAGCAGTCGCGACTGGAGATGCTGTGGGCGTATGATTTCAATCTGGCTTTCGACAAGGACTTCGACCACGAGCGTTTTTTCCAAGTGCATGTCTTCGGCAAGATGCTGAGGCAATGGCCGGAAGGATTCCGCGAGCGGATGGAACCGCTGATGAAAGACGCTCTGGCCGCGTTGCCGGCAATCTTTGCCGAGCTTCCGCTGGAATGGCTGCATGTGGATGGGGATGAGAGTTTGCCCGTGCAACTGGATATGAAACGGGTAATCTCCGTGCTGGAATTGCCCTTCACCGATCCCGAAACTTTCTGGAAACTCCCATGAATCCCACCCAAGCCGTCTGCAACTATGCGTTGCTCCGTTTCATGCCCTATCCGCAGACCGGAGAGGTCGTGAACGTGGGTGTGGTGGTGAATTGCCTCCAGCCGTGTTTGCTACATTTCCAGGCTGAGGAACAGATGCCGGATCGGGTGAAAGCGGTGTTTCCCGGATATGACGCGGCGGCATTTGCGGCGGTGGTGGAAGCGATGGGTAAGGAAGTACAACGCATCAGCGCGCGGGTGCGTGGCCCGAAAGATTGCCAGTTCGCCTTCAACGAACTGGTGCGCCCGAGAGAGAATGCCTTCCGCTTTGGCGAGGTGAGGACGGCTGTCACTGCGGATCCGCAGAACTTTGGCGAAGAGTTGTTCCGCCGTTATGTCCGGATGGAGTCCGCGGTGTCGGAGACGGCAACAAGCCACGGGTGATCTTTTCCCATGATCACCGAAGACCAACTCGAACAGCTCGCGATCCAGTGGTTCCAGGACACGGGGTGGAACGTGAACGGCACGGTGATTTCGCCGGAGGGCGAGGCACCGGAGCGGGAGGACAGAGGGAACATCGAGCGTCAAACGCCCAACATCGAACATTGAAGGGAGGAGAGAGTGGAGAATGCAATTTCCCAATCATGAAAACCATCCAGTGCAATCTCATCCGTTTCGCGCAGAACGGTGAGTTCGATCTCATCGTCCATGGCTGCAATTGCTCCTGCACGATGTGTGTCTGGACTGCCAGGGGGATCAAAGCGGCATTCCGCGGATGGTGCCATCCCTTCTGGGCTTGGAATCCAGCGCGCTGCCCTGGGCTATCGGAGATCGTCCACGAAAGGCTTCCTGACCCTGAGAGAGTCTGCGGCGAGACGCCATAGCTACATTCAAAAAGAATCCCGCCGACTGGAGGACCGGCCGGCGGGATTGATTTGAAATGGTGGAGGCGAGGGGAGTCGAACCCCTGTCCGAAACGCCGTCAACACT
>JBBRIB010000122.1:0-7976 GCA_038221745.1 Verrucomicrobiales bacterium | reverse complement strand
AAGGAAAAGCTCCAAGCCGCCCTCGCCGAACAAAAGGAACCTGCCCAAATCCGCGAAACCCTCGAAGACATCTTCTGGGCCTTGCTCAATTCCAAAGAGTTTATCTTCAATCATTGACCCACCCCGCCACTTCGCCCGCTCAAATCTGGGGCCAGCGTTCATTCGTTCAACGACTCCAGGTTCACGGGAGTTTTGAAAGAAATTGCTGTCACTGGTAGGGAACTCTATCGGGTAATCACCTGTTGATTTCTTCACCTACAGCAATCACGATCAGCGTGGTATCGTCCACCCCGGCGTTCGTGACGGCACGGTTCAAGAGTGCGGTGGCGGTTTGATGGGGATCGGGCGGGCAGGTGGAAAGGGCCTCTGCAAGGTGGCGTTCCCAGAGGCCATCAATGAGCCCGTCCGAGCAGATCAGGAAGCGATCACCGGGGAGGTAGGGGATGGCGGCGAAGTGGGGACAGACTCTTTCATGACCGCCACCGATGATTTCAAAAAGTGCGGCGCGGCGCGGGTGCTTGCGGTATTCGATCTCAATGAGTTCACCCCGTTTCCATTGGCTCCAAACGGTGGTGTGATCACGGCTGAGTTGCTCGAAATCACCGCCGCGCGAGAGGTAGATGCGAGAGTCGCCCACGTTTGCGAGGTAGATATTGTCCGGGGTGAACCAAATGAGGGCGAGGGTGGTGGCCATGCCGGCATTTACCTCAGACTCTGCGGCGAGCGTATTGATGCGGGCGTGAACGGAACGGACCGCATCGCCAAGGTGGCTCAGGCAATCGGGAAAAAATCCGGTGGCGGCGGCCTTGAAGGTTTCCGGGATGATCTGGGTCATCTCTTCCAGCAGGGTGGTGGAGGCGATGTGGCCGGCGTTTGCACCGCCCATGCCATCGGCGATGGCGAATACGAGGTCATGCTCGGCGAGCGAGTGGTGGCTGGTGTGGGGTAGGGGCTTTGCGCCGTCCGGGCCGGAGGCGAAGGCGGTGAAGGCATCGTCATTGCGAGGTTTGCGGGAACCGTTGTGGCTGAGGGCTGCCCAGTGAAGAGTCGTGGCGGTGGTCACGGTAAAACGAGAGGCGTGGGTTTTTACGCGGGAGAATCTAGGCTTTCGGGGGTAGGGTGGGTGGACAGGGCAGGATTTCCGCGAGTTCGAAATCGATGATGCAGAAGCAGCCGAGTTTGTCCGAGTAGGTGATGTTGCGGGGTTCCGCATCGAGGTGGCGCACGCCGTATTCCCGTTCGAGCTTGGCAAAAAGCTTGTTGGCCTTTTCCTTGGAAATTTGGCTGGCGGGTTTGCCACAGTTGGTCGAGACGAAGTAGAGTTCTGCCGGATGTTCCTCCACCAGCCGCGGGACATAAGGGCAGCCACGTTCTTCGAGAACTTTAAGGACTTCGACTTCTTTTGCGTAGCGAGCTTCCGCATCCGTGCCACGAAGCCGCTTGTGGACGTTTCCGTAGAAATCGATGCGGACGTTGGAGCGGATACCGTCTTTGAGTGGTTCGAGAGACATGATTCAGTAAGTGCCTAGGGAACAAGACAAAGCTCGGACAGCACGCGTGTCACGCCTTTGTTTGGGAAATCGGGAGCGGGAAATCCATTGCGAAGTTTTTCATAAAAGTCCGTTGCCAGCGGGCGCTCCCGCAGCTAAGAAGCTGTTATGACAATTGCTTTGGAAGAATCTGCCGTGATCGAAAAGACCAAGGAACTGTGTGCCCAAATCGCCAGCGATCCTTCATTTCTCAAGCTGTATGCGAGTGTTGAGACGTTTTTGGGGGACGATGCGGCCCGCCTTCAATATCAGAGCGTGCACGAAAGAGGTGAGGATCTGCATCACAAGCAACATGCGGGTGTGGAGCTGGGCGCAAGCGAGATCCGCGAATTCGAAGCGGCGCGTGAGGCTTTGCTCGACAATCCTGTGGCTCGCGACTTCCTCTCGGCCCAGCGTGAATTGGAGAATCTTCAGAAGGAAATCGGCAAATACGTCGGTGCCACCATCGAGCTCGGGCGCGTGCCAAACGCAGATGACCTCGCTGGGAGCGGTGGCTGTTGCGGTGGCAATGGTGGCGGCGGTGGTTGCTGTAGCTGATGCGGGTTCACTTGACGCTCAGCCCGCTGAGGTCTGGTTTGAAAAGATTGGCTTCCACCGGCTTGTTGATCTGTGGATTTTTGAAAATACTGCGGATTCGTGACTTGTCCTGGAGTTCCATTTCCATCGCTGTGAGCGTGTTTTGAAGCGGCTCGATATCGAGGAAAATCCATGGCATCTGGTTCCTCATGCGCCGATCCTTGGGCTTGAGCGTATATTGGTGGATTCCAGAAACAATCCGCCAACCGATCACTTCAAACGATTGATTGAAGTTTTCGATTGATCCAAACGCTTTTCCGGAAAGCAAAGAGAAGCGAGCAGCTTGTGGGGAAGTGGAGGGGAATTTTCGGGCGGTTTTCTCCTTGGTCTGGATGAGGGTGAGGGTGGTGCCGTCTGAAATGGCGAGGGTTTCGGGCGGCTCTCCAAGTTGCCATCGGAATTGACCGGGCTTTTTAAAAGTCAGTCGGCCAGGAGTGGAAGTGGGATTTTTGAGGGCGGGCAACTTGCGCTCCTGGGTGAAAATGGTATCGAGGGAGAGGATGGTAGGCTGCTTTTTGAGCCATGCGTTGAGGACAGCATCGTCCGCCTTCGCAAGGCTGATGGTGCAAAGGAAGGCACAAAGGATGATAAGAAAACGCATGATGGAAGTGTGGTGGGTGAGACACTGTTTTTCAAGGCCGAGTGATCCGCAGGCGGATAAAGCGGGCGGGATAGGTTTCCGATAACTCGCTATCACGCCCGAGAAACTCCTGCGGACTGTCTAACAAAGTCACGGCGGGTGCCCAGTTTTCGAGATCATCGCTGACTTCGGCCACCCACAAGAGATCGGTGGCGGCAGGATTTTTAAAGGCTTGGAGGGTGATAAATCCGTCGGACTGCGCGAGGGTAAGCGCGGAAGAACCCGGCACCAGCGGATCGATGGCAAGAGCGTATTCCAGCAAATTCGAAAGGCCGTCGGCATCGGGATCTGCAAGTGGCTCGCTGACGAGTGGATCGGCAAGCTGAGCGGACGAGAAAACCAGGAAACGCCATGCATCGAAGGGCTTGTCTTCGATGGTGACGGTGGCGGTCTCGCTCGGGTTGCGCACGAAGGTGAAATCTTGAGCAATCCCGAGAACCAAGCTCCGGCCACCTTGGACGAGCGAATCGGCAATGGGAGTGACCCGAATCTGAATGGAAGATGCCCCCGCAGGAATGACCACGCTGTTAGGGATTGTTAGAAAATCGGTTCCTGGAATGGCCGTGCCGCTTTGCACAAGCGGGACGAAGAGTGGCAGGACGGTATCGCCGCTGCGGGTGAGGGTGAACTCGCCTTGTTGGAGATCGCTCTCGCGGGCGATGGGACTCGAAGCGCTGATTCGAACATCGGGCAGACCATGCCATGCGAGTCCGAAGGCGGTGGCGCTGTTCGAAAGATTCTGGACGATGATCGCATAATCGCCGGGAGCGAGTTGGGCCTGGAAAATGTGCTCCACGTTGTCCACCAAGCTGTTGCTTTCCGCAATCGCAGCCCCGAGGGTGAAGCCGTCGGCCTGATGAAGTCGCAGATTGAGATTGGCGAGCGTGGCAGTCCACGTGCTTCCGAAAAGGCTGCTGGTGACGGCTCTGTGCCAGGTGAGGGCCGCTGCAAATGGGCTTGGAATTGATCCCGCGGGAATCGTGAAAAAATAGGTTTTGGTGGAATTGGCGCTTACCGCTTCCGCCGCCCAACCACAGGTTTTTTGACTCAGGCTTTCCGATGCCGTAGCCCGTCCTGCCCGCAGGATCTTGTAAGCATGATGGATGTTCAGTTCTCCCGCACCGTAGCGCGGATCCAAGGGGCGGGTGCTGGTATTTTGCCATGATGCCACGGTGTCCTTGCGTGCGGAGGCGAGCAGCAGGGCCTTGATCACGCGTGGGCGATCTGCCTTTGACACCACATGGTCAGCGGTGAGTTTCGCAAAAAGCAAGGCAGCGGCACTCGATACCATCGGCGTTGAAAAACTGGTGGCATCCGCCGGGGCGACAAGTTCTGGTTTGATCCGATCATTCCCGTCCAGAGTGGTGACGCCCGCGCTGTGAGAACCGTTTGTCAGACCGACTGATAGAGTGTGATAGCTTTGTGCCAACAGATCGGGTAAAACGGTGGAGTTGCCATTGTTCACTCCGACGACGCAGACGAACCCATCGCGGTTGATCGCGAAATCCAATCTGCGGTTCGCCTCCGCGGTCTGTGAGTAAGATGTGGAGATCCAACTGTGATTTTGCACCGCACGATTCTCGATGGAGGGAGCGCTGAAGAGGCCTGTCTTGAGAAATCCACTTCCGAGCCAGGAATTTGCGCTGTAGAGATCTACAGCGATATTGCCGCCCAGTAGGCTGGTGCCGTTACCGTAGAAAAAATTCGCAACAGAAGTGGCGTGAGGACTCTCAACCGAAGTTCCGGATTTGAAACTGAACGTTTTGCCGGCGAAATTCGCTGCCGAGGTGTTAGGCGCGTAAGCTGATAGATCCGGGGTGATGGCCTCAATCTGCGAAAAGCCCTGCGAGGGATTATTCGGTAACTCTGCCGCCGCGATTTCCTGGAGCCGGGTAAATCCAATCTGCTCGCGCCAATCCGCCTTGAGTGGCGCAGCGGTGCAGGACATCGCCGCTACAAATAGCCAGCGCGCGGAGATCATTTTTGGAACATTTTGAGGATGGGCGGAAGGGCTTCTTTCCATGCATGAGCGATGGCGCATTGAATCACGGCATCCTCATCGTCACGACGTGGAAAATGCTTTCTCTCGCGGAGTTCGCGGGCGTTTTTCATGATCGCCTGAAGTTCCGGGGCGATGGAAAGAAGCCCAAGAATAGCGGCAAGAGCGGTGGCGGCCATCAGTACCGAGATCGCGCCAACAACTGGAATCTTGGCGATCACCATCCCCATGATCGCCACAATCCCACTCAGAGGTGGCACTGCGAGACCGAATTTTTTCGCGCTTTCCCGTGCCCCGGCGGCTTTGGGTTCACGCTCCCGCCATTCGGCCAGAGCTTTGAGCCTCAGTTGCCTGCCGAAGTCATCCGCTGTACCCTCCGAGCGATGAATCAACGCCTCGTCATCGGGGGCTGGCAGCCATTTATCTAGATCGCAATGGCAGGTGCGTTTCCCCTCAGCCGCCAGCACCCGCATCCCGAACCACCAACGGGCGATGAGGGCGAGCGCGATGCCGAGTGCGGAAAAGAAGATCAGGAGACGCCACATGGATGGGAAATCGTTGGAATCGAAGCGGCGACCGGGCCATTCAAATCGGCTGCGTTTCGAGGGCGAGCACGGCATCGAGCACTTCCATGCAGCGCACATTCTCTGCGGCAGTGCCGATGGAAATCCGCACCCAGTCCGGTAGTTTGTAACTGGTCATCGCACGGATGATCACGCCTTGCTTGAGCATGTCGCGGAAGACACGGTCGCCATGATGGGTTTTCACGAGCAGGAAATTCGCATAACTCGGGACGTATTCCAGGCCGCGCTCTTCGAAGGCTTTTTCAAAATAGGCCATGCCTCGGGCGTTGGTGGCGCGGGTCTTCTCGATGTGGCTCGTGTCTGTTAGAGCCGCCAGCGCACCAGCCTGGGCGATGGCATTCACATTGAAAGGTTGGCGGGCTTTCTGGAGCAGGCTGGCGATGTTTTTCGAAGCAAGACCATAGCCGACGCGCAATGCGGCGAGGCCGTGGATTTTTGAAAAGGTGCGCAAAACACACACATTGCGGCCTTCCCTCACATACTTCAAGGCATCCGGCGGTGAATCAGGGAACTCGAAATATGCCTCATCGAAGACGACGATCACATGCTCGGGCACCTTGGCCATGAAGCGATCAATCGCCGCTTGATCGACCATGGTTCCCGTCGGGTTGTTCGGATTTGCGATGAAAACGAGTCGGGTGTTTTCATTGATCGCAGCAGCCATCGCATCCAGATCGTGGATAAAGTCAGGGTCCGGCACTTCGACATACTTGGCACCGAAGAGCGTGGCCATCAGTTTGTAAACGACGAAGGCGTGCTTGGCAGCGATGAGTTCGGCATCGCGATTGAGGAAGGTATGGCAGAGGAGTTCGATGATCTCGTTCGAGCCGTTGCCGAGGACCACATTGGAAATTTCCATTCCGAATGAATCCGCAATCGCGCTGCGCAAACGATAGCCGCCACCATCCGGATAGATGTGGGCTTCATCGAGCGCCTCGCGCATCGCGATCTTGGCGAGAGGCGAGGGGCCTAACGGATTTTCGTTCGATGCGAGTTTGACGATTTGTGAGGGATCGAGGCCGAGTTCACGGGCGGTTTCACTGATCGGCTTGCCGGGTTCGTAGGCCACCAGATCGCATATGAATCGGTTTGCATAATGGTCGATGTTCATCACTGGGAAATCTTAGGTTCGGGAAAGCGTGTGGTCAAATTTTGTCTTAGACGGAGGCGGCGAGCAGGGATTTGAACCCGCCCAACGCTTTTTGATAGGCGGCTGCAAGCGCGGGATCCGGCAGAAGCGTGGAACCGGGAGCTGCCTTGCAGAAGACTTCCTGGAGGGCGGGGAGATCGTGGCCGCCGGCGGTGGCGGCGATGAGTGCGGCACCGAGAGCAGCGGAGTTTGAAACATCCAGACGCTCGATGGGGGCTTGGAAGATGTCTGCCACGAGTTGGGCGATGCCATCGTTTTTAGAGGCCCCACCGGTGAGGCGGATGCGTTCGGTTTTCACTTCCATCCATTCCGAGTGGAGGCGCATGTTGAGAAATTGGCCTTCTAACAACGCCCGCGCTTGAAGGGCGGGATTGCTGCCTGATTCGAACTCAGGCGAGCCTTTCATGACCGGCCCGGTAAAATCATGGCGGGGCGTGATTTCAGCACCGAAAAACGGTAACATCAGGTTTTCCCCAGCCTGTCCGAGAGTGCTGGCGAGGCCTTCGCGATCAAACGCAGCCCAATCGAGGCCAAGCTTGTCCCGCAGCGCTTCGCGGGCGAGCGAGCCATTGCGAAAACAGATGAGCGACATGTAGCCGCCGGCTGGATTTCCAAACACGTGGCCGTATCCCTGAGGATCGGTTTTCGGCCCGGGCATGGCGGCGAAGAAGGTATCGCTCGTCCCCAATGAGATGACCACATTCCCCGGCGTGGTCGCTCCCATGCCGACGAGTGAGGCAGGATTATCCCCGGTGAAAAGCGCGGTTTGGCATGCGCTGGAAAATCCGTATTTCTCGACAAAATACGCTGAAACACTCCCTTCGATGGTGGTGGCGAGCGCGGGCGGCAAAAGTTTCGCACAGAGTTCCGGCGCGGTGGCGACGAGCAACTCCGTGTCCCAAATTTGCCTGGATAAATTGAGGAGGTTCATGCCCGCACCATCGCCGAAGTCGATAGGGACGGACTTCCCCGCAAGAATGGAAGCGATGAACGAACTCACCAGATGGATGCGCGCGGTGCGGGCGTAGGCGGCGGGATCTGATTTATAAAACCGGCGGATTTGCGGCCCGGAAAAGCGCTCGATGGCGATCGACCCGCTGCGGTGGCAGACTTCGCCGGAGCCGCCCAGTGCGGCGGTGATTTCCGCACACTCGGCCCCGGTGGAGGTGTCCATCCAGATCGGTGAAGTGGCGCGGGTGAGGGCGGGGGAAATTTGTGAAACGAGTGATTGCCCGGGATCCAGCGCGGCAATGCGCGCATCGAAGCTCCCATCCAGATACACTGATCCATGCTGTTGGCCCGAGCCAGCGATGAGTTTGACTTTTGAAAGATCGGTGAGGTGACTGAGGCGGCCGAAAAGCAGATCCAGCGCATCCAACCACATCATCGGGTTTGCATGGACCTCGCCCTTTTCACCGCCGGGGATGAAGCCGCTGGGTGAGAGGTATTGTGGCAGATCCGCGCCGAAGTTCACGGA
>JBBRIB010000121.1:0-8022 GCA_038221745.1 Verrucomicrobiales bacterium | reverse complement strand
TCCGAGGCGGATTGGACTTCTTCGGCAAGGCGGATCTCGACGGCTTCAAAGGCCTTTTTGGGATCTTCCACAGCGAGATAGAACTCGGTGCGATTGCAGGTGGAAATGACGACGCCTTCGGAAATCCCCGCCAGCGTGATGAACTCCTGCGCGGTTTTACCCTGTTGGGAGATGCTCACTGCAAAGCGTTCGCGGACCTCCACGGGTGCGGTGCGGTGATTGAGTCCCAGACAAACAATTTCCATCAGACGAATGCGAAAACGATGAGTGAGAGGAAAAACAGGGCCACCGCAGACAGCGAGAGCCGCCTGCCCGTCAATCCCCGCATCTGCTTGATCCCGATGAGGAAAAGGTAACTCAGCCAGACCGTCACCGCGGCGATCAGGTGGCCCATCGCATCATTGCCGTGGGGCATGAGAAATCCCGCGATGATCCCCACGGTGAGCAGGCCGCCTCCGAGCCACAGCAGGCGTTCGAGCGAGGTGAGCAACTCACGGATGGGCGGGAGATTGCGGAAAAGGCCGCTTTTCAGGTGCTGTTCCTTGAGCTGCCGATCCAAGACGAGAAACATCACGCCGGCCACTGCTGCCAGGGCTAGAGCTCCGTAGGCAAGCACGGACACGGCGGAATGGGTCTCGTGCCAGGGGTTGCCGCCCAGCACCCGTTGCGGATTCTGTTCCAAAACGTCGGGAAACAACGCGATGCCTTGAAACAGCACCACCACCGGAGCGGTGAACACTCCCAGCAGGGAAATTCGGTAAGCCGGGCCCACCAACAGGTAAAACAAGGTGAGCGACCAGGCGAGAAAGGCCAAAATTTCCCCCATCCCGACGAGCGGGCAGGCCGCGCGCAATTGCCCTCGCACCGAGAGAAATCCCAGTTGGCAAATAAAAGCGGCGATCATCCAAAACACCGTCAGCCGACTGCGGTGCCCGCGGTGTACGGCGACCATTCCCCAAACCGCGCCGATGGCGGCAAGCGAAGTGGCGGCAATAAGAAACCAGCGGTCCATGCCCATCCATGGTGTCTGGGGACCATTCACGCAAGCATCAAGATTCTGGGTCGATCAAGAAACTCCCGCCAAAATGGTTTCCAAAATTTCCTCCACCCCCGCTTCGATTCCGAGCGTGAGGCCTTCATCGGGAAGCGGTTCCTCAAGGACGGCAAGCTGGCTTTCCAGCATTCCCGCCTTCATGAAATGGCTTGGCCGGCTCGCCAGGCGCTCTGCGAGAAGCGCCGCACCGCCTTTTAGGTAAATCAGCCGGACGCCGGGGCTGCCGACTCCGAGACGCTCTCGATAGCGTTTTTTCAATGCGGAGCAGGCCAGGACGGAGCGTTTGCCAGCAGGTGTGGCATCGATCACTTCGCGCCTGAGGCGGTCCAGCCATGGCTCGCGGTCTGCATCTTCAAGCGGGATCCCGGCGGCCATTTTCATGATGTTCGCCTTCGGATGGAAATCATCCGCATCGGCAAACCCCGCTCCGAGCCGGTGGGCGAGTTGCGCGCCGATGGTGGATTTCCCCGAACCAGCCACTCCCATCACGATGAACACCCTGTCGTTTTCCATCGGTAGAGCATGGAAGCGGCGGCAGCGTTTTTTCAATCACAACTTTCCCTTATGAGAGAAAAATGGAATTTGATTCATCAAGGTGAGCTGGTTCATTTCAGTGTTTGTCTTTCGTTGAGAATATGAGATAAGGTCTGCGTATTGCGCTTGCAGCCACTCGATTCATGAATTCCGCCCTCCTTGAAATTTCCATCGTCCTGATTCTTTTGATCGCCAACGGCGTTTTCGCGATGACCGAAATCGCCATTGTTTCCTCCCGCAAGGCGCTGCTCCAGACGATGGCGGATAAAGGAAACGGCGGGGCGGCCAAGGCGCTCGTCCTCTCGGAATCGCCCAACCGATTTCTCTCCACCGTCCAGATCGGCATCACCTTGGTGGGAATCGTGGCCGGGGCTTTGGGCAGCGGCACGATCGCGGAAAACTTAGCGGCATTCATCGCTCCGCTGCCGTGGATTGGGGAATATGCGAAGCAAGTCTCACTGCTCGTCGTCATCAGCATTCTGACCTATCTCTCGCTGGTGGTGGGGGAACTGGTGCCCAAGCGGCTGGCCATGAAGTTTCCAGAAACCATCGCCTCCGCCATGGCCGGCCCGATGGCGGCGATTTCCACCATGGCCTCACCGGTGGTCACACTGCTCTCATGGTCCACGGCCGGACTGCTCAAGCTTTTCCGCATCCGTGAGACCGAAGAAGGGGGAGTCTCGCGGGAGGAAATCACCGTGATGGTGCGGCAGGGAATGGTCACGGGCAGCATCAACCGCAGCGAATCCAGAATGATGGAAGGGGTGATCGGCTTTGAAAAACTCGTCGCCTATGATTTGATGATTCCGAGGACGCGGATCATCTGGATCGAAAGTTCCGCCAACCATGAGAGCGTCTGGCCCGCCATCATGCGCAGCACGCAGGGGGTGTTTCCAGTGTTCGAGGGGCGACGGGACAATCTGATCGGTGCGGTCTCGATCAAAGAGATCTACGGCTGTCTTGCCTCCGGTAAACCGGTTTCCTTCGGGGAAATCATGCAGCCGCCGCTCTTCGTGCCGGAGATGCAGAGGGCGAGCACCTTGTTGGAAAAATTTCGCGAATCCGGCCAGCGCGCGGCGTTCGTCATCGATGAATTCGGCAGCGTGATGGGGATGGTCACCCTCATTGATTTGATGGAATCCATCGTCGGGGATGTGCCATCGCGTGAGGAGAAACTCGTCCACCCGCTGCGCATGCGCGAGGACGGCAGTTGGTTGGTCGATGGAATCTGCGAGATTGAAAAACTTTCGGAACATCTCCCGGGCTTCGAACTCCCCGAAGGCGGTGGCGATGTTTATCAGACGGTTTCAGGTTGGCTGAACAATGAGCTTGAACGCATCCCCACCGAGACGGACAAGATCGTGCATGGCGAGTGGACCTTTGAGGTCGTGGACATGGATGGTATCCGCGTGGACAAGCTGCTCGCGACGCGGACACCAGCAAGTTTGAGTTAGCCCAAAGGTTGGTGAGGCAGATTCGCAGGGATTGGCGCCAGCCTTTGGACTGCGGTGAGCATCACCGCTTTGGGTGGCGCGGTGAAAGTGGAGGAAGGCTGCAAATAACAAAAGGAGCCTGAACTTGGTGTTTTTTCGAAAGGATTTGCATCCCGGGAGAGGCCCAAGTCCCCACCCAAAGCGGTGATGTGCCCCTCACTCCAAAGTTCCACAGGCGGGTCCCGTGGATTTCACCTACAATCCTGTCTTGAAATGCTGGAAACGGCGTGCATCCTCGCCGCCCGCCCATGGCAGGACCTATTTTTCAAGCACTTCCCGGATTCCGCGATTTCACTCCCCGTGAATGTGCGGTGCGCAACTATTTATTCGAGACCTGGCGCTCGGTCGCCCCCCGTTGCGGCTACGTCGAATACGAAACCCCCATTCTCGAAGACACCGGGCTTTATCTGAAAAAATCCGGCGGGGAACTTTCCTCCCAGCTCTTCCGCTTCGAAGACCAAGGCGGGCGGGATGTGACGCTGCGCCCGGAGGTGACAGCCTCGCTCGCGCGCCTCGTGGCCCAGCATCAACGGGATTTCCCCAAACCGCTTAAGTGGTTTGAAATCGGCCAATGCTTCCGCTACGAAAAGCCCCAAAAGGGCAGGGGGCGTGAGTTCCATCAATTCAACGTCGATATCCTCGGCGAGGCAGGCCCCGCGGCGGATGCGGAATTGATCGCGCTGGCCATCGAGACCATGCTCGCCTTCGGATTCGTGGCGGGCGATTTTGTCGTCCGTGTCTCAGATCGCCAAGCGTGGATTGATTTCGCCGTCAAGCATGCCATCCCAGAGGAAAGCATCCCGGAATTCTTGGGTATCATCGATAAAATCGAACGCGAGAAACCCGAAGGCCTGGCCCGGAAGCTCGCCGCCTTTTCCCTAACAGCCGATGGCGTGCGATCCTTCATCGCAGATCCTGCGAACGCCTCCGCCGCTTACCTCACCATCCAAGAGGATCTCGCCGCTCGCGGCTTCGCACACTGCGTGGAGCTAGATCTCTCCATCGTCCGTGGCCTCGCTTATTACACGGGGGTGGTCTTCGAGGTCTTTGATGCCAGGAAATCCATGCGTGCCGTCGCCGGCGGCGGACGTTATGATACTTTGATTTCCACCATCTCGGAGGGTGCTGTCGATATGCCTGCCACGGGATTTGCGATGGGCGATTACGTCATTCGCAACCTCATCGAGGAAACCACCCACACGGCGATGCAGTTGGAGGTCTGGCTGCAGCGGAACGCGGCTGCTTGTGACATTTACCTCGTCATCGCGGATGAATCAAAACGCGCGGATGCCCTCAAACTTCTCACCGCTCTCCGCCGTGCGGGCATCTCCACGGATATCCCGTTAGGAAACGTCAAGGTCGCCAAGCAATTCCAGAATGCTGAGAAATGCGGTGCACGCTTCGCCCTCGTCGTCGGCGCGGAGTTCCCTCAGTTGAAACTCAAGGTCCTCGCCAGCCGCCAGGAGGAAACCGGCAGCGCCGAGCATGCCGTGGATTGGTTGACCGATCGCCTCCTCCAACCCGATGGTCCTTTGCTGGCTTGAAGCACAGAGAAATTTTAAATCTATCAACATGCGCTCCCATCATTGCAACGAACTCCGCGAGTCCCACATCGGCCAAACTGTCACCCTGATCGGTTGGGTTAATTCCGCACGCGATCAAGGCGGCGTGATCTTTATCGATCTTCGCGACCGTGAAGGCATCACCCAATGCGTTTTTCGCTCGGAAATCTCCAACGATGCCGCCGAGCTCTCTCACAAGCTCCGCGTCGAGGACGTGGTGCAGATCACCGGCACCGTCGAGTCCCGCCTCAAGACTGCCGAGGTGGATACCACCAATGATAAGCTGGAGACCGGCACGATTGAGATCGTCGCCACCCGGCTCACCATCGTGAACAAGGCGGATGTCCTGCCCTTCCAGCTCGATAAGGAACTTTCAAACGAAGATCTGCGGATGAAGTACCGCTATCTCGATCTTCGCCGCCCGCGCATGAGCAAGAACATCCGGCAGCGCAGTGTGATCACATCCGCCGCCCGCCGCTATCTGGATGAGTCTGGATTTTTCGAGATTGAAACCCCCATCCTTTCGAACCCGACTCCCGAAGGAGCACGTGATTTCCTGGTCCCATCCCGCCTCAACCCAGGACGTTTCTACGCCTTGCCCCAGGCACCGCAGCAATACAAACAACTCCTCATGGTGGCCGGACTCGAGAAGTATTTTCAAATCGCCCGTTGCTTCCGCGATGAAGATCTGCGTGCCGACCGCCAACCGGAGTTCACCCAGATCGATATCGAGGCCAGCTTCGTCACTCAGGATGATATCATTCAATTGGTGGAAGGTTTGATCGCCAGCATGTTCAAGGCCGGTCTTGGCATCACCGTGCCTGATACATTTCCGCGCATGACCTATCAGGATGCGATGGACATCTATGGTTCTGATAAACCCGATACCCGCTTTGAGATGAAGATTAACGATCTCGGTGATATCTTCGCGGCCACCGAATTCAAGATCTTCCGCAGCATCATCGATGGCGGCGGTGTTGTGCGAGCCATCAATGCCAAGGGTTTCGCCACCATCACCACCGGCCAGATGAACCGGCTTAACGAGATCGCCGTGCAAGCGGGCCTGCCGGTGAAAAACCTCGCCTTCATCAAACTCGAGAATGGTGAATACAAGAGCCCGCTCTGGAAAATCTTCACCGATGCGGAGAAGGCCGCCGTCGTCGCCAAGCTGGATCTCGCAGAAGGGGACATCGTCTTCTTCGCCGCCGGCTCGCGTGAGAGCGTGAGCACCATTCTTGGGCGCGTGCGCTCGGAATGTGCGGTGATGATGGAACTCAACAACGATCCTACGAAATTCAATTTCCTCTGGGTGGTGGATTTCCCACTACTTGCCCACGACGAGGAAACGGGTCACTGGGCGGCGGTACACCACCCCTTCACCCGCCCGCATCCCGAGGATATCGAGAAACTCGATGCTGGCGACTACGCGAATGTGAGGGCCGTGGCCTACGACGTCGTCCTCAACGGCTACGAACTCGGTGGCGGCTCCATCCGGATTCACGAGAAGGATCTCCAAGCGAAAATGTTCAGTGTGTTGGGGGTCGGCCCGGAGGAGCAACAAATCAAGTTCGGCCACTTGCTGGATGCCTTCCGCTTCGGTGCGCCGCCGCACGGCGGCCTCGCCCTCGGGCTGGATCGCATTGCCATGTTGGTGGCGGGAGAAGACAGCATCCGCGAAGTGATCGCCTTCCCCAAGAACAACAAAGGGGCGGACCTCATGGCACAGAGCCCCTGCCAGATCGAGCACAAGCTCCTGCGTGAAGTCTATGTCCAGTCCACCTACAAGGACCCGAAACTCAACCCTGAGAAGATCTAACTGGAGCGCGGAATTCATTCCTTGATTTTTATCATGCGCCCCCGCGAGCCATCCTTCCCTAACGGCTCCTGAACGCAGAAGCGGGCAGTCCCTCTTGATTCGTTAAATTCGCCTCAGGGATCTGATTCCATGCAAAGCGGACCTGCGTTGGCGCAGGAACACTTGCAGCGGAGACAAGCACATCATTCCCCTCGATCACTGCTTCCGCATCGTGGAAAACGCCATCGGCGCCCGCGATTTGGAACTCCCGCAACGGCTTGCCGTCCCGCGACACAAGGCCACCACCCATCGAGGTGAAACTCACGCGCATTTTATCATCCTCGGCCTTGGCCGCTGAAAACATCGGACCGGAAAACACCAAGTCCTTTTTGCCATACTCCCGGGCAAGCGCGATCAGCGAGAGACGGCGGCCGACTTCTTTCTTATTGGTGGGGTGGATGTCTGCGAAGTCTCCGATATCATTGGTGACGGCGATTCCCGTGTTGGGGATTTCTGTAAGTGTCGCATTCTGGGCCTCCCAGATTTCTGGTAAGGCGGTGTTCTTGCGGGCGATTTCACGAGGTTGATTGCCATAGTTGAATGGAGCCAGCTGCACCGTGTAGAATGGGAAATCCCCTTGATTCCAAACCTTGCGCCAGCCGCCGATGAGGGCGCGCTTGCGGTCCAGATAGGCCATGCCTTCGCCCAGATTGCTTTCCCCCTGATACCAGATCGCCCCACGCAGCGCGAAAGGCACGAGCGGATGGATCATCGCATTGTAGAGGCCGATGACACCTTGATGGCCCTGAGCCGCAGGGCCGGGTTGATCCGGCATGGGTGCGGGAGCGGTTTTTGCTTCGACAGCTTTACGCGCCTCGCGTGCCCATTGCTCGACGTTGCCGATCCAGGAAAGTGTGCTGTTTTTATACTCGTCCGTCCCGGGTATTCCCGAGCGGATGGAGCGAAGGATGTCACGTTGGCTGGGGTGCAACGCGAAGCCCTCGATGGGTGTCCACGGCTCGATCCGGCTGCCTCCCCACGAGCTGTTGATCAGGCCGATGGGGACGTTGAGGTCTTTGTGCAGTTCAAGCCCCATATAATAAAGGACTGCGGAAAATCCTGCTACATTCTCCGGGTTACATACTTTCCAAGCGGCTTCGCAAGTGCTTTGGGGTGTCGGCTTGCTGATGCGGGGAACGTTGAAAAGGCGGATCTGTGGGAAATTGGCGGCACCCACTTCAGCCGGGCCATTCACTGCCTTGGTCAGTGGCCATTCCATATTGCTCTGGCCACTGCCGAGCCAGACCTCGCCAATCAGAATGTCGTTCAGTTCAATTTTGTTAGAGCCTTGGACTGTTAGGGTTTGAGCCGTGGCGTTTGCGGCGAGTGGTGGAAGTTTCACCATCCAAGTGCCATCCGCTGTCGCTGTGGTTTCGAGAGATTGACCGGAGAAACTGACAATAACTTTTTCACCCGCTGCGGCCTTTCCCCAAACTGGAATGGGCTTATCGCGCTGGAGCACCATTCCGGAGGAAAGCACCGAAGGGAGCACGACTTCTGCAAAGGTGTGAGTGGTGAAAAGCA
>JBBRIB010000120.1:0-8056 GCA_038221745.1 Verrucomicrobiales bacterium | reverse complement strand
CGGTTTTCCTAACAGGCACAAACCCCGCGCCAAGGCGATCCGCCACGGCGGCACCGAAGATGAAGCCTCGGGCGTCAATCCCCACGACTTTATCAATCTTTGCTCCGCCCGCTGTTTGACAGAGCAAGCGGATGGATTCGCGGAAAAGTGCCGCATCAGCGAGAATCGGGGTGATATCTTTGAAGATGATTCCCGGCTTCGGAAAATCGACAACATCACGAATAGCGGCGCGGAGGGAATCAGACATGGCGGGGGATTCATAACAGCTGATCGCGACCTTGTGAAATACGAAGTTGCGGCGTTCGAATCAAAAAGCTCGCGGAACTTGGCGGGCCTGGGTGGCTGTGCTAGCTTTCGGCCATGGAGGTTTGTGATTTGACGGTGGATTCCCCGATGGGATCGATTCTTGAAACTTTACCGGGTGCCGGACGGGCGATCTTTGCGCGCTATCACCTGGGCGGTTGCCAAAGTTGTGCGTTCGCCAATGAGGAAACTCTGGGGGAACTTTGCAAACGCAGTGAGCTTCCGGCAGCGGAGGTTCTTGAACATTTACTCTCAAGCCATGAGCATGATGCCGCACTGTGGATGGGACCCACCGAAGCCAAGCAACGAATGTTAGAGATGCGCTGGATCGATCTGCGGACACGAGAGGAGCACGAGGCGGTGGTGATTTCAGGCTCGGAGTTTTTCACTCAGGAACTTCAACAGCAGATTTTCGCGGGAGATCCGACCGATAAGATTTTGTTATATGACCACCTAGGGAAGAATGTTCTCGATCAAGTCGCCTGGTTCCGGGGGCACGGGTTTAACGAGACCTATGGCTTGCTGGGGGGGATCGATGCCTGGAGTCAGCAGGTGGAGCCGACGCTCCAACGCTATCGGTTGGAAATGGATGATTGAGAAAATACTGAATCCATGAAACGCCTCGCCATTGTTGCTGTCATCGCTGCCGCTCTCTTTGCCTTCAGTCTTTGGTGGTTTTCCCCGAGTGAAGTGGTCAAGCGCCGGACTTATAAACTGCTTGATATCCTTACCTTCGATGCGGGCGGAGGGCGAGGTGCACGGCAAATGGGTGTCTATTCCCTCAATGCAATCCTGGCACCCGAAGTGAAACTAACCGCCAAGTCCATCGCCGAGGCCAATGGAACGTTCGAGCGCCCCGAAATGGAATCGGCTTACTCGTGGCTGGGTGAACAAGCGAAGCAGACTTATTTCAATTTGGAAAAGATCACCTCTCTGAAAATCGAAGGGGATGAGGCGATCGTGCGTTTCACGTTGGAGGCGCTGGTGGAATTGCCCACCTATCGCCCGGCAGATGGGCGTTTCCAGGTGGAGTTTCGCTGGCAGAAGTTAGAGGATGGCTGGCGGCTCAATGAAGCGGAATGGGACAAGCTTGAGGATTAAAGGGAGGGAAGAAATGATCCCTCAGAACGTCTTCCGCAGATGGGATGGCAAGATGCTGAGTTGCTCGCGATACTTCGCCACCGTGCGGCGGGCGACTTTGATTCCCTGCTTGTCCAAAGCCTTCATCAGAGTCTCATCCGAATAGGGTTTGGCTGGATTTTCCGCAGAGATAAGTTGTTGGAGGGCTTCGCGAACACCGGCGTTGGAGACCTCTGTGCCGTCGGAGGTTTGGTAGCCTGTGGCGAAAAAAGCACGCATTTCCATCAGGCCATGAGGAGTGAACACATACTTTCCTGCGACGGCGCGTGAAATGGTGGTGGCATGAAGATTGAGTTCATCCGCGATGTCGTTCATCGTCAGCGGGCGTAAATGGCGGTGCCCCTTGTTGAGGAACTGCGGCTGGTGCTCGATGAGCTTGTGGGCGATGGCGAGAATCGTTTCCTGGCGAAGGGAAATGGCGTGGATCAAGCTGCGGCCATCTCGAATCTGATCGCGGAGAAATTGGCGTGTTTTTGCATCCGTGCCGTTTTTGCCAATCATGTCTTTGTAAAAATCATTGATCCGCAAGTTCGGCAGATGCTCGCCGGTGAGCCGGGCATACCAACGTCCGTCATCATCCCGTTCGATGATCGCATCAGGGAGAATGTAAGGGTTTCCCGTGGGATCGAACTCGCCGCCGGGGTTCGGTGTGAGGCGACCAATGCGTGAGGCTGCCTCCGCGATTCTTTCTACGGTAGTTCCCAAGGATTTTGCAATCTGTGGGTGCCGCTTGCGGGCAAGGTCTTCGAGATGATCCCTGACAATCCGATACTCAATGGTTTCCTGGCCGCAGCTGCGTTCCAACTGTAGCAGCAATGACTCCGGAATGCCGGACGCTCCCACGCCAGCGGGATCAAACGACTGAATCAAGTGCAGGCTTTCATCCAACACTCTTGCCTTGATTCCGAGGCGAATACCCAATGATTTCAAGGGCAAATCGAGAAAACCACGGTCATCGAGATTTCCAAGAATTGCTTGGGCGGCTGCTCTCACGTCTGGATCCACCATCGAAAGATCAAGCTGATACTGCAAATGTTGCTGCAAGGTTTCCGGAGCAACGATGGAGTCGTAGATCCGCTGGCGGCGCTCTTCATCTTCGTTGGTCCATGGTGAGGATTTCCCTTCGAGACTGGTGCGGTCGCGCCAATCATCGTCGGTTTCGTTGAGGTAATCCATCGAGTCCCCCTCATCGCCATCCTTGCTCTCCTCGTCCAATGAGATGATCTCGGTGATATCTTCTAAAACCGGATTGGTTTCCAATGCTTGCTGCACCAACTGGCCCAGCTCAAGAGTGCCGGCCTGAAGGATCTCCAAGCTCTTGCGCATCTGGGGCGCCAGCGTCTGTTGCTGCGAGAGTGATTGATAGAGAGCGGCTTCTGGCATCTGGCTGGGCGGCAAGCACCTTGCCAACGCGAACCTAGGGAGTCACAAGAAAAAGCGAAGCACATTTTGTGCCAGCGCAAAAAAAATTAAAATTTGACTTCTCGGAATCCGAGAATTGAAAACTGAAAAGTGGCAGGTCAATGTGATTTACCCACTGATCACCGTGTCAGAAACTGGTGACTGGCCGCGTGATCCTCACTGAGTTTAAGAAGCGTTACAGAATCATCGGCGAGTTCCTTGCCGATGATTTCGTGTTCGCGTTTGAGGTTGGTGTGGATGAGGTAAGGGTTGTCCGTATTGATGCAGTAGGCGATTTGGTTTTCTGCAAGGTCACGGACGAAGCGGGCAATGCAGGCGTAGTCCGGGATCACGCGGGTGACGAGATTGACGGTAGGGCAAAGCTCCAGGCAAATTTTCTCTTCACGGAGTAGCGTGAGCAATGCCTCTTTGGTTTTACCCGTGGCTTGGCGGAGCTCGATGCCATGGCCGATGCGGTCCGGGTGAATCGCTTCGATGACGCGAAGCATGCCTTCAGGTCCGGTGCCTTCGCTTTCGCCGACGTGATAGGTGATTTTCAATCCGGCTTGACGGGCTTTTTCCATCATCGCCGAGACTTCGCTCATCCAAGGTTTGCTGAGTTCGAGCGAGCGGGACTCCGGGCCGGCCATATCGATGCCGACGACGCCGTTCGCACCATTCAGAGATCCGCGGCTGCGCCATTTAATGGCAGCCTCGATGATTTGCCAGTTCGATTCCAAGGATAGATCACGGCCGAGCGATAGGATGATGCCGGTGGCCACGCCATAGTGGAGAGACGCGCGTTCCAGGCCCTGCATCACCGCGAGGATGATTGCATCCATGGTGTGGAGGCCGTGGCGCATGCGTTTTTGCGGATTGAAGCGCAGTTCCACGGCATTCACTTGGGCGCGGCGGTAAGCCTTCGCCACCACCTGATAGGCAGAAACGCTGGCGGCGGAAGGTGAGGATTGGATTTCCTCGGTGACTTGGAAATAGCGGCCAAGGAAATCATCCAGCGATTTCACTTCACTGGGCCGGGCGGTGAGAGAATCATGGAAACTGGTGAAATCCACATATTCGGTGCGTAAGCCATTGTCGCAGAGGATCTCCCATAAGACGGAGGAGGGAACGGCACCGCCAAGGTGGATGTGAAGATCGTGCATGACATCGACGAGACACTTTTAGGGATCATTTTGCAATCCGAACTTGTTGCGAGAGGAAACGGCACTCTTTTACAGCCCCAACGAACGATTGATGGACTCAAGCAATTGCGCAGTTTGACCGGTGATGAGGTAGGGGCACAGCGGGTGGCATTCACAGAAACGCGGACGCAGGCAAGAGAGTTTGATCCTGAGCTGATCACCCTGTATGATGATGCTCGCACAAAAAACCAAGCGATGGATTCCGAAAAAAGGCTGACGCTCAACTCTTAATTCGAGGATCCACCTTGATGGCCACGAGCCAGAAAAGCACTGCCCACGCGCCGCCGAGCAGCCAGCCAGCGAACACGTCCGTGGGCCAGTGGACGCCCAGATAGACGCGGCTACAGCCGACGAACACGGTGAGCAGGACGGCAAGGGAGACGGTGAAAACCCGCACGCGAGGCTGCAGCTGGGTGCGGGCAAGCAGGATACTGAGCGTGAGATAGACCACAGCGGCCATGGTGGAGTGGCCGCTGGGGAAGCTGGAATTCACCGCCCGGACACTGTGCTCCACCAGCTCCGGGCGCGGGCGGTTATAGCCGCTTTTCAGGATATCGGTGAGAAAGGACCCCGCCACGACCGAGGCCAGCCCTAACCACGCGAGGCGCTTTCGTCCGAAGAGCATCGACACGCCGAACGACGTGAGGGTCACCAAAGAGAGGAGTGTGACGCCTCCGAGTGCGGTGAGATCGCGCGCGATTTCCTCCACCCGTGGCGGGCCGATGGGATCCGCGATGTCGCCAGGCTCACGCATGGCCAGCAGAAGGCTCTCGTCAAACAGGCGTGTCTCCTTTTCCCGGACCTCACTGGCAACCTGGAGGAATCCGCCCAGAGCACCGAGAACGACTAGGATCAGAGCGGGAATGAGCGATTGGCGTCGCCAGGACTGGAACAAGCTACGGGGAGGATTGGAACGGTGCTCTGCCATGGATCTTGACCGCATTCTTCACCAGCTTGACTGGTTTGTCGGCAATTTTCTGTGGAAAGTGATGGGCGCGGGTCCGCACGGGTGTTTTCAACGGCCCCGCGAATTGAATCATTGTTGAACTCCAATTGTCGATTTTTGATAGGGAGAAGCACGGGCCGCAAACCGAACGGAAGCCGACCTTGCCTTACAGCAGGGCAATCACTTGATTTGCCTCTGCAAGGGTTTCTGTCGTGGCCGGAATGAACCCATTGTCCAGGGAGTTGGAGATTGCCACGGTGCTTTGAAGAACTGGGTCACCGAAGATGGTACACACTGAAACGTCAGCCGCGTCTCGGCCGATTGCAATTCTAACCAAGCCATTCAGAGGCGCGAGTCTGGTGGCATCAAAAACATACCAAGTGCCTCCGATGAAAACTTCGAATACCGCGTGGAAGTCGGTGGGATTGAGGAGATGGGAATAACAGGAAATGTATCGAGCTGGGATGTTCATCGCCCGACACAGCGCGATGCCCAGATGGGCGAAATCCCGGCAAACGCCCTGCCGTTGTTCCAAGGTTTCAATCGCTGACGATTGCTCGTTGGTGGATCCCGATTTATAAGCAACTTTTTCATAAATCCAGTCGCAAATGGCTGCGGTGGTCGCGTAGGACCCGTTTAGGTTGCCGAAAAGATCCATGGCATGTTGCCGCAGCCTGTCCGATTGGCAGTAGCGGCTCGGGAACAAAAACGGCACCGCCTCCGGAATCAGACTGGCAGGCCCGTCCGCCTTCAGTGATGCAACATCCACGATCCTGACCGCTGTCTGGACGTCAGCCTGATAACGAACCTGAAAGAATCCGGAATCGAACGTACAGATGCGGGTGAAGCGGTTCATTCCTACCGAGGCTGAGAAATCTTCCGTCTCCAACTGTGGACTGGTGTAGAGATTTTCGGCAAGAATTCGTTGTCCTCCCGTCTCGATGCATTTGATCGCAAAGAAAAAGGTCGAGGGATTCTTGAGGTTGTAAATCAGATTGGAGCTAACGCGGAAGAGCATTCGCAAGCCTAACACCAAATCTCCTTCCGTCTCGTGCAAATTGTAGGTACAGGGTCATTCATCTAGTAACTCAGGAAACTCTGCGAATCCGCTCCTGCCCTTTGATAGCCAAAACTCCAATTCCTTTTCGGCGAACCCTCGTTCGTCACTGGCATCGACCGGGGTGATAAGGGAAAAGCCAATTTCAAGCTCACCGAACACGGCATCACCATCGCCAAGACCCTCACCCTCTTCCATCTCTTCCGCGACGAACTCGAAGGCAACAAAGACATCGATGAAGCGCTCAAACGCACCACCCTGCTGGAATCGCATGTATGGAAAATGCTCTATTCCTTCCAACGCGACGGCGCGAAAGGCGTGATCAACAAACTCTTGGAATATAACGGCTGCATCCTCGCCGACAGCGTGGGCTTGGGAAAAACCTTTGAAGCCCTCGCCGTCATCAAATACTTCGAGCTTCGCAACGAGCGCGTGCTGGTTCTCTGCCCGAAAAAACTCCGGCCGAACTGGACTGTCTTCAAATCCAACAGCCGCCTCAATCCGCTGTTGGAGGATGGATTCGGCTTCGATGTGCTTTCCCACACGGATCTCTCCCGGACCTCTGGACTCACGGGAGACCACGACCTTTCCACCTTCAATTGGAACAATTACAGTCTCATCGTCATCGACGAGTCTCACAACTTCCGCAACAACGCGGTCGGGAAACTCAAGGAAGATGGCACGCCTCGTCGTACACGCTACGAACGCCTATTGGAAGACGTTATCCAGTCAGGCCAAAAAACCAAAGTTCTCCTGCTTTCCGCGACCCCGGTCAACAACCAGATCGCCGATCTCCGGAATCAAATCTCCTTCATTGCCGGTGGCGATGTGGCACGCGACGCGAGCGGAGAGCACGACGGAGCGTTTAAGGAAAAACTCGGCATCCCCAGTATCAGGGACACCACCAGAAAGGCTCAGGCCAAGTTCACAAACTGGACGAAAAAGCCAGCCGAAGACCGCAAGGCCCGCGACCTCATCCATGAACTTGGCAGCGACTTCTTCAGGCTCCTCGATGGCCTCTCCATCGCCCGCTCCCGCTCCCAGATCAAGCGTTACTACTCCCAGGAAATGGAGCGCCTAGGTGGTTTCCCGAAACGCGAGAAACCCACCGCCGAATACCCGCGCATCGATCTTCTCGACACATTCATTTCCTTTGAGGAAATCGATAAAAAAATCACCGATTTAAAGCTCAGCCTTTACCACCCCAGCCTCAAGCTGAAGGCGAATCTCGCTCCGGAGATTCTTGCGAAATACGCGGCGAAAATCGGAAACTTCAATCAGGAAGGCCGCGAGCGAATCCTCATCTGCATGATGAAGATCAATTTCCTGAAACGACTCGAAAGCTCCATCGATTCTTTCCGCCTCACCCTCCAGCGCACCATCGGAAAAATCGACAAACTGGAAGCCAAGATCCAGGCATTCGAAAGCAAGCGGGATTCCAATCCCACGCTCGATTTCGCCAACCTGTCCGAGGAAGATTTCGACGACCTTGACCTTGATCCAGAGGATCTTGAAATTGGCGGCAAGCACAAGAACAACCTCGCCCACCTCGATCTTCCAGAGTGGCTGCTCGCTGTCCGCTTAGACCGGTCGCAACTCCAGAACCTGCTAGATCATTCCCGCCCGGTGGTTCCAGCTCGTGATGCCAAGCTTGCCCGCGTCAAAGAACTCATCGCCGCCAAGGTCACGAATCCCGTCGAAAACAAAGACGGCAAACCCGTAAGGAAAATCCTCCTCTTCACCGCTTTTGCCGACACACGAAAACCAGCAACTCCTCGCCATCTTCACCACCATCTCCAAAAAGGCCAAAGGCCTATAATCTTCATCCTTCATCCTTTCTTCCCCACCACAACCCTGAATTTTCCGTGAAACCCATTTTTATTGTTCACCTCAGGCAAACAATCGTTCACTAATAGCGAACAATGAACACGTTATCTGATCTCTTTCCAAAGACCCGTGCGGAAATCCTCCGCCTGCTTTTCGAAGGCGGAGATCAGGAGATCCACC
>JBBRIB010000119.1:0-8057 GCA_038221745.1 Verrucomicrobiales bacterium | reverse complement strand
CAGGGCGGCACTGCAGAGGGTAAGCAAGAGAAGCGCGCGGTTACTGTCAACAAGCGCGAGATCATTCTGTTTTTGCCCGGTGATGTCGAAGTGCATCACCACGGCACCTGAGCAGCGCCCGTTCCCGAGTGGGGCGGCTGTCACGCGGAACCACCGTTGTTCGTCCTGCAAATGGCAGGCCTGTTCAATGGAGAAATCGGCTCCTTTTCCCGCAATCAAGTCCCGCAAGGCAACCGCCACCTGCGACGCTTCCTCCAAGCCAACTCCCATCAAGGTTTCCCAGACCGTAATATAATTCTGACCGATGAAATCGATGGTCCGTGAGCCATTGGCGCTCGCGCATGATCGCCAGCTTTCGTTTGTTGCGACGATGCACCCATTCTGGTCGACCACCACGATGTTGGCCGGAAGCGCGTCCAAAGCCGCCGCCTGGATCTCCGAATCAACGGGTGAAGCGCCGAGTCTGGACGAAAGCGTTTTCCGCTCTTCCCCGATTTCATCCCTTCCAGCTGAGGGATCACCTTCCAAATGCTCCGGACTATGGATCGCTGTCTCGGGTGATTGGGTATCAGGCTCCGGTTTCATGGTTCTCAGGGCAAAAACCTTGGAACCCTACGTTAGCACGAAATCATCCGGTTTCCCAGACAAATTCCAGATATCTGGAAGAATGGGAATGAATCGGAAGGTTTTGCCATAACACACGAACGCAATCCGAAATGTGTCCAAATGGAACCCGTCCCACCCGCATCACTTGCAGGGCACCCTGCATGTTTTGCAATGTGGTCGAGGCCTGACCCTGATAGCTAGCAACTTGCGACCTTATATATATCAATGATTCTAACGTTTTCTGATTACATGGCACAACGGGTGCAAATATGATGAACCTGTTCATAACACTTCACTCATGTCCGAAATCGAGAAACACATCCAGGCTTACGATCCACCTGTTCTGATTTCGTTTACCGGAAGCTCAAGCTCCGGCACGACATGGGCGGATATCGGCACCTCTTTTCCCAAATTGGCAACCCCATATTCGGTGCAACCATCGAGTACTCTGGGAATGGTCCTTCAACGCCCCCTTGTTTGCGAGCTTCGGGGAAGTTCGCTTCGCCCTGATCCCGGAACCTCCATCGCCCCTCTCGTCATCGGTTTGGTTATGATGTTTGTCATGCGGCGCGACCGCTGCTGAGCCACATCGGTCCTCTCACTCTCCACATCCCATCAACCACCCTCACATGAAGACCACAATTCCACTTCTTATCCTTGCATCCGCCGGTTTTGCCACGGCAGCGACCTACACCACCACCGCCAACTTCACCGGACTCAGCAATGGGACCCAAACCCTCGGTTTGCAGCGGCTACAGTTAGGCGCAGGAGAAACACTTTTGGAAATCCGCGTCACCCTTTCCAATTCAAAATCCGGAGGGTCACTTGCGGTCGATAACGAAACTTCCTACTCAGGGACAGTGAACGTCTCGCAATCACTGTTGATCTCCCTATCTTCCGCCGATGTCACACTCGCGGATGCCTCAGGGGATGATATCCTGCAGAACGTCGCCGCCAGATCTACCTCCAACTTTACGATCGGTGCCGATGACGGCGACGCAAACCCTGGCGCGGAGACATTCGACATCGGCGGTGCCGATTATCGGTTGATCAGTTTCCCCACGACAGTCACCAGAACAAGCAATGCCTTCATTGGCGGCACTTACTGGAGCGAATTTCTCGGAGCAGGCACCATCAACGTGCAGCTCGATGCCAGTCAATCCACTTCTGTGGGCATCTCAGGCGCGGTATCGCAGCAGACGACCCCACCCACGTCCTCGGGGTTTGTCACAGTCCGGTACACCACCACCGGGAGTGGCGGTGCCGTTCCAGAACCCTCCGCCGCACTGCTGGGTGGCATCGGTTTCCTTATACTGTTCCGTCGTCGGCGGACGGAGATCTCCAAAAAAGGCTTTAGGGTCTCACACCCATGAAGTTCGTCCTCGCAGCGTTTGTGGACGGCTTTCGCGATCAGGCCACGGGCATCCGTTCGTCTATCTTCAGCGTGGCGGTCGGATCATTAGGCTTGTTGGCGATTGGCTGCAAAAGGCATGAAGGCATGGCGGATCCATTGAGTGGAACGAAGCCCGGGGAAATGCGTTTTTTCAGCGTCCATGACGATGTTGATCTTGAATTCCGATGGGTTCCTGCGGGGGACTTCGTCATGGGAAGCCCTCCCGATGAAGTGGGAAGAAGTGAGGGCGAGGAGCAGAAAAATGTCAGGATTCGGCAAGGATTCTGGATTGCCGAAAATGAAACCACCTTCGGCATATGGCAGAAAGTCACGAAGCTTCGAACGCCCATAGCAAATCCACTTCTTGGGAAGCCAGTCACGCACGTCTCGTGGTTCGATTGTCAGGATTTCCTCAAACGTTTGAAGGCACCGGCAGCCGGTTGGAAATACGAACTCCCTACCGAGATGGAATGGGAGTATGCCTGCCGTGCGGGATCGAAATCCGCCTATACCGGCCAAGCCTCCGATTCAGGTTGGCTTCGGGTGAATTCAGGAGGATGCAGCCACCCCGTCGGCACCAAGACTCCAAACCGATGGTCAATCAATGACATGCATGGAAACATCGCCGAATGGTGCCGCGACCGCGAGGGAGCAAGCCCTGGAAATGCCTTCATTCGCGGCGGATCCTGGGCATCGGATTTCGCCTCACGAGCTGGAGCCCGCAACTTTGAAACCCCTTACCTCCGCTCCAATCGCGTTGGATTCCGCCTTGTCCTCGCGCGGGATAACTCGGAAGCCGTCTCTTCAATCTCCACCAAACGCCCACCCCAGTTGCCATGAACACCACGTTTCTTACCATTGACCACGAAGATTTCTGTATGCCACTCAGGTCCGTTCCTCGAATGACGCCCGTTCCGCGTCTGCGCCAGATGGATATGGAAATCGCCGACGAGAATTTCTTCAACCTGGAGGAGGAACGCTTGGAACGATCACACTTCAAAACACCTTTGCCGATCCGGCAGCTTCCGGTTCTGGAAGTGAACACCACCAACGTTCCGGCTTCACGGCTCCGCTGCATCGCCCGCGAAGTCAGCGAGAAAGACTATGATCCGCAGACGGTCTTCCGCTCGTGCCGGGGTCTGACGAGAGGCACACTTGACTTCGACGAGGCTTACGCCGCCGCACGTATCCGCTCGTTTGCGAAAAGTCAGAGGATTGCGACCGATCCCTACCTATCCGCACAATTGTGCATCATGAATCCCGCACCGGAATTTCCGCACACCCCCCCCAGAAACCTGCTGCCGCCTGAACCCCACCCGCTGGCTGTCTTCTACCCCGGACAACTCATGGCCCACTTCGGCATTTGGGTGATTGCCCTGTTAGGCGTCCAGGTCTGGTGTTCCTGGAAGACTGCGGGTATCGCCGACGAATATCTCGAGGGTGGTCGGGCGCTCTATTTCGGCATCGCGGTTTCCATCATGCTGGTTCTCGATACCGGAGTATGGTTCCGCCACAGGGGAAATCTGAGCCAGGCCTTCCACCTCCCGGGAGTCACCCTGTTTCTGTTCGCCTTGATTCCGGCCTTCCTGCTCTATCTTCGTGGCGTGCTGCAATTCTCCCAGTGAGTCTGGCTTGCAGCGATACATTTCCCTTTTGCCAGCTCGCACCGGTTGGACCACGGCTTTTTCAGTATTCTTAGCGGGTTTGTTGCGATGAGGAGGGTGCTGTCCATCCGAGCACCGCCTCGGATCCATTAACAATTCACCGAACAGACCTTCGCTTTACCGCTCCGGGTTTACCCGTAAATTTCGGCTTTTATCTGCTAGGAAATTCGCCATCCTCGCCACCGATGAATGAAGAAACCACACTCTGGAAAGGCAGCCCTTCCCAATGGCTCAATCTTTGGCCCTTTACCATCGCGCTAGCGGTGATTGCCGGAATCCTGATTGTTGCCGCCGGTTTTCAATTGGCCTTGGTCGGACTGGTGCTGCCGCTGGGATGGATGATCTGGAAATTTTTAAGCGTCCGCACCCAGGTCTTTGAACTTACCAACCAGCGCCTGCGCACCACCCATGGCATCATCAATCAGGTGATTGATGAAATCGAACTTTACCGCGTGAAAGACATTCAAATGAACCGTACGTGGTGGATGCGGCTTACGGGCCTTGCTTCGATCAGTTTGGAAACTTCAGACCGTGGGATGCCTTCATTGGTCATCCCGGCCGTCCGCTCAGGCGTGGAACTGCGTGAGCAGTTGCGCATACAAGTGGAGCATATGCGTGATCAAAAGCGGGTCCGGGAAATGGATTTCGACGAGACCTCGGAAACGGAAGGCCCCGTCTAGCAGAATCAGCAGAACTGCCATCGAGTCCGCAGGCGGCGAGCGTAAGATGCGGGCAGGATGCCCGTGCTCCATTGGCCTCAGCGGCAATAGACTCCGCAGGCGGCCATCACGGCGCAAGGGCCACCGGTGATGCCGACGGGTGGAATGCTGATTTCAACAGCTTCGCCGTTCACCTTGAGGGATGCCTTGCCGGCCGCCGCTTCCAAGCCTTGCTGATAGAAGGGAGATGAAGCGGATGGCTCACGCTGGATCATTGCTTGCTCTGAGAAATTCGAAAGCAAGGTTTCAAAATTGAAGCCGGGGACCTCGACCAGGGCGCTGGCTTGATTCACTCCGGTTGTGATCGTGATCTTTCCAATCACTGACGGTGCATCTTCAAAAGGAGTGCCCGCAAAAATGTGTTTGCCGAAGTAATCCGCCACGGCCCTATCACTGCTCACAAAGCCGAATGCCAGTGGAGGCGCGCCACCATCCGGTTGCCAGAAGAGCATGCCGCCGGGTGCGGAACCCACGGGAGTGTGGACCATCCGGGCCACGTGGACAATCACGTTGGGCATCTCCAGCGCCGGGTTTGTTTTCGCAATGAGATCCACTCCACCTTCCCAAGCCATCCAGTTATTCATCGACATGGAGTTAGGGTAGGGACAGTCGCGGGTGGGTCAAGCCAGTTCGCAAGCCAACCTGATGGCGGCGGCCATTGAGGAGGGATCGGCCAAATTTCTTCCTGCAATGGAATAAGCGGTGCCATGGTCAGGACTCGTGCGCGGCTTGGGCAGACCAAGGGTGACGTTCACTGCGGAATCAAAGTCCAGAAGCTTGAGCGGGATGAGCCCTTGATCGTGATACATCGCCAACACCGCATCGTATTTTCCCTGCGCCGCATCGCGGAAAATCGCATCAGGCACGGCTGGACCCGTGAAAATGGCTGTGCCTTGGTGATTGAGCCGAGCGATGGCCGGAGCAATGATGCGGGACTCCTCATCGCCGAAAGCGCCGTTTTCCCCCGCGTGGGGATTGAGTCCCGCCACAGCGACGCGGGGTTTGGAAATTCCACGGCGGATGAGGAAACTTGCTGTGAGATTCCCGATGCGGACGATTCTTTCTGAGGTGAGCAACCCGGGGACTTGCGCCAGCGGCTCGTGAATGGTGGCAAGCCCGATCGTTAGATTTTCCCCCGTGAGCAGCATCCCATAGTCGGCAACGCCGAAGGCATGGGCGAAATATTCCGTCTGACCGGGGAACGGGAAACCAATGGATTGCAGCCCTTCCTTGGACACCGGGCCGGTGACGACAGCATTGGCTTGGCCAAGCTTGAGCAAGCGGACCGCTTCATCCAGGGCACCCAATGCCGCTGCGGCGGAGCGGGCATCCGGCTTGCCTGGGATGCCGGCTTGGCGGTCTCCGAGAACAACAATCTCAATATCCGCAGGCAATGAGATTGCAGCCAATGCATGATCGATCACTTCCGGCCCAATGCCGGCAGGATCGCCCAGAGTGATGAGAATACGCCGCATGGCGTCAGGTTCTGTAGAATCCCGCCGGGTGCAAGCATGGAAATAGCGGTGAAAAGCTTGTCTTGCCCCTTTCCTTGCTTGCGGAGGGTAGCCAAAAGCCACTAAGCTCCAAGGCATGCCGAAAATGAGTTTTAAAATCCTGGGTTTGGGCGTGATGTCCTTGTTTCTCACCCAGTGCGGTACCTCATCGATGGGCGGGGGAAACATGGGCGGGCCGACTGTCGAGGAACGCAACGCGAAAATCGCCGGCGAAACCCGCGGGGATTTTTTTATCGGCAGGCGCTATTTTGTCGAAAAAACAAGGTTTTGGGGCTACCTGCGCAAACCGGGGGAATCCTGGAGTCGCGCGAAACTGGTGTTGTTCCGCGAAGATAAAAAACTTTCTCCAGACCGCCTGAGCGAGGATGGGCCAGCCGGGCAGCGCTATGCGTTTGATCACAATCATGAATACCGGATTCGCGGCAATTTCACGGGAGACAAAGCCTATGAGCCCAACAGCAATCAGTTTTTGCCGGTTTTCATGCTCACGGGTTATGAACTGATTGATACCGAACCGGGTTGGCTTTTCCGCCCGGATGACCGCTATGATCGCATGCGGATGACGCTGCTTCCCCGCTAGAAACTCACTCTTCTTTTCCTGCCATGATCAAGCCTGACCGCATCAAAAGATCGGTGACAGCCACTCAGAATGACCGCGTTGCCGGCGATGCGCCGAATATAGGGCGGGTGGCGAGGATGCCGGGCACGGGTATGCCCAAGGGCCAGAAGCGCAAACGCAGGCGCTCGGAGCGCTCCGCCCGCAAAAGCAAGCGGAAGGGGGGCAGGGTCATTTTGAATTGGATGATTCTGATCGGAATCGTGGGTGGCATCATGGGAGGGATGGCGCTTTACACGCTAAACGCTTTCGGTAAACGAAAGCCGGGTGTCGCTTCCGAACAACGGTTGGAAATTGATAAGGTTGAACTGGAGGTCTCGAAGAATCCGCAATTCGTAAGCCCGAGCGAGTCCGAGGCTCTGGCGCTGGTGAAAGCCGCTTTGGCCGCAAGAGAACCCTCTCAACTCGTAAGCCACTTTGACCTTGGAAATCAGACGGCGGAAACTGCGGTGACTTTTCTAACAGATCTGGAAAAGAACGATGGCAGATTCGTGCGGATGGATTGGCTAAGCAACATGAATGCCAATGGACTCAACCTGGAGGGGGTGCTCGTTCGTTTCCTCGACGATGAAAAGGAGCACAGCCGGATTGCATTTCTCAAACCAGGTGAGGAAGGAGGCTGGAAAGTCGATTTTGAATCGTTGGCACGCATCGTCACACCAGGTTGGGAAGAATTGATGGCTGGTAAAGGGGATCACGCGATGGTGAGGGTGTTTCTCGCGGAAGATAGTTATTATAATGGTCCTTTCAGCGATGAGAAACAGTGGAAATGTTATGGTATCGGCTCTCCGGACACTCCAGAGGTGTTTCAAGGTTACTGCAAATTGGGGACTCCTCAAGCGACGGCGGTCGAAGCACTTCTTGCGAAAGGCCAGAAGATCAATCGGGCGATACTCGAGATCCGGCGGGTGAAGGACGGATTGGCCAGTCAGTTCGAAATCATCCGGGTGCTTGCGGAAGATTGGGTGATGGGAGAAAAGGCTTTTGATCAAGGGTTCAAGTGAGGCGGAAACGCCTGATTTCCGGGCTTGCAGCGGAGGAAGAAATTCGGCAAATTTGTGCAACCAAATTTGAAAAGTTGATTTCTTCGCGTTCTAACCTACCAATGCTTTTCTTTTCTGAATGAAATCCAAAGATTTCCAGCGAAACATTACACCATCCAGCAAGCGCCAGTTGGGTGGCTCTCATGATTTAGGTCGCTTGGCTCGTGTGCGGGACAAGGAGCTGGATCATGCCGCAAGGAAGCGAGACTCAGGCAGGCGGAGCAAGCACGGCTCCGCCACCCAACCGAGGAATCCAGCATCCCAAGTTTCCATCGTCGTGCTGTCCATCGCCGGTGCTGCCGTGCTGGGGATTTTCCTCACGATATGGGTCCTGCTGCGAGCAGGAGGTGCGGCCGAGGGGGTGGCGAAACCACCCTCAGGGAAAAATGGCACCCCTCAGGTGGTTTCGCGTTTTCCTCCACCAAGTGAGATAGAGGCTGTCGCGATCGTGAAGCAGGCCTTGCGCCAGCGCGATCCGGCTCGCATCGCCAAACAGGTGAGG
>JBBRIB010000118.1:0-8064 GCA_038221745.1 Verrucomicrobiales bacterium | reverse complement strand
AAAAACTCACCCACCAGGAAAAGCCCTGCTTCAGGCGAGGTGACACCGTTGGGGTTGAGCATCAACGGATCCAAATCGATCACAAGTTTGACGCTTCCATCCAAGCCTATTTGATAGATGCGCCCGATCATGGCGATCTCTCTCGCCTCGGGGCTATCGATGGGCCATAGGCCATTTGGGCCTAACATCTTGGCCCTGTCCCCCATATCGCTTACAAACACCGAATTCCCATCGGGGCCGGCAGCAGTATCGTTAAGAAAGGAAGGCGTATGAGGAAATGCTGCTCCCTCCGCAAGGATGGTGGCCTTGCCCTGTGCGTCGATTTTCCAAACCTGCGTGACATCGGTGACCACCAAATAACCACCCACGAAGGCGATTCCCTTTGGCTCATCCATGCCTGTTGCAAAATCCGTGATTGTTTCCCCATCGATCATGCGCACCACGCCATCCCCCGGACGATCCGGTGAATTCATCACCGTGACAAACAACTTGCCATCGAAGCCACGGCAAACTGACTCAGGGCGCACACCCACTTCAAGTGTTCGGGAAGGTTCCAATTTGGCCGATAGGATGGAAACGGTCGCTAAAAAACTGCAAATGACGTTGAAGGGTTTCATAACGCCCAAGATGTAGCCCAACGCCTGCAAAAATCACAACCGAAAAATGACACTAAAAACAATCCTTGGCAGGTCCGCTTGATCCCATAGATTTCAGACACCCGATGAACTTACCGCCAAATCCAGCTCCACGCATTTTCCCTTTCCGTGCGTCCAGTCCCTCGGGGCTGAGTTTCGAGTTCAATGCGAACGGCTCGATACGCCGGATCGATCATGAGGATATCATGCTCAATTTATTTCTCGGCAACGAACTCGAAGGTGGCCTGGCAAATCTCTATCTCCGCAAGCACGGCGAGACATTGGAAACCATCCCGCTGATAGGTCCCGGCAGCCCGGCTTCTTATGAATTCACTGACCGTGGACTGCTGGCCCACGGCACATGGTGCGATCTTGATTTCCGGGTGCGGCTTTTATTGGCGGAAAAATCCCCTGCTTGGTTCTGGCATGTGGAGATCGAAAACACGGGGGCCGCCGCAGTAAATTGCGATCTCATCCACACGCAGGACATCGGCCTCGCCCACTACGGCGCCATCCGGCTCAATGAATTTTATGTGAGCCAATACATCGATCATGCTCCCCTCACCCATGAAACACGCGGCACCGCGATCGCCTCACGCCAGAACCAAGCCATGGGTGGGCGGTGGCCTTGGACGGTCATCGGCTCGTTGAGGAAAGGTATATCATACGCCACGGATGCCATCCAGTTTCATGGCCTCGCCGCCCGCGCAGGTGGCGAAGCACCCGCTCTAACATCCGGCCTACCGGGCGAACGCCTGCAACATGAACACTCAATGGCCGCAATCCAGGACGAGCCATTCCTGCTGCTTCCAGGTGCGAAATCCCAGCGTGGGTTCTTCGGAGTTTTTGAAATCACCCACCCGCTTGCCACTTCTCTGGATGATATCACAAAGATCGATGCCGCACTCTCGTTGGATGAGGCCACCTGCCCGCCATGGCCTGCTGAACCACCATCCCGCTGCCCGGCGTCCTGTCTCTTTGCCTCTGCCGCATTGTTGGAGTCGCTCGATCTCGATGACCGGGAAATCCACACCTATTTCGGTGAGAGCCAGCATCACGCCGAAACTTCAGAGGGTGAATTGTTATCATTTTTCACCCCTCACGGCAGCCACGTGGTCATGCCGGCAAAGGAGTTCAAAGTCCTCCGGCCCCACGGCCATCTGCTGCGCTCCGGCGGATCTCTGACTCCGGATGAATCCGCCCTCACTTCCACATCATGGATGGGCGGGGTCTTCCACTCGATGGTCACACAAGGCCATGTGAGCATCAATCGATTTCTCTCCACTTGCCATACCTACCTCGGGCTTTTCCGCAGTCACGGGCAAAGGATCTTTGTGGAATCCGAAGCCGGGTGGATTCTGTTAGGGAATCCATCCGCCTACGAAATGCGGCAGGATTCCTGCCGCTGGATCTACAAACACGCGGGCGGTGTCATTGGGATCATCGCCTCCGCACCGGAAAATCCGCACGAACTCAAATTGGAGATTTCCATCCTCAAAGGGAAGCCTGCCAGATTTCTGATTTCGCATCACATTGCGCTCAATGGAGATGACGGCAGCAATCGCGGCCCCGCAATTTTCAAGCGCGATGGTAACTCCGTATTTGTCAGCGCCGTGCCGGATAGCGATGTGGGGCGGCGCTTCCCTGCGGGTGGATTCATCATCGCTCCGAGCGCCGATGCGTTGGTCGAATCCATCGGTGGCGATGAATTGCTTTTCCATGATGGCATTTCCCGCGAGCAAGCGTTCATATGTTTCATCACGGGCCATTGTCTAACATTCGGTTTGAAAATCGAAGGGAAGTTGGTGAGTGAGGAGGTTGCCCATTTACCCGATTTCTGGAAAGCGATTGGCGCAAGCCTTCGGATCGAGGCACCGGTCACCGCGTTACTTGCACCCGCTGCGCGAGGTGTGGCGGAGATTTTTCCATGGTTCATCCACAATGCATTGGTGCACTACCTTTCACCGCGCGGCCTCGAACAGTATTCCGGCGGCGGATGGGGCACCCGCGATGTCTGCCAAGGGCCGGTGGAACTCTTGCTGGCTCTCGGCCGCTTCGAGCCGATCCGCGAGTTGTTATGCCGAGTCTTCCGCCAACAAAACACAGATGGCGATTGGCCGCAGTGGTTCATGTTCTTTGAACGCGAACGCGGTATCCGCCCAAGTGATTCCCATGGGGACATCGTCTATTGGCCGTTGCTCGCTCTGGCCCAGTATCTCACGGCTACTGGAGATAAAAGTTTACTGGAAGAACCCTTGCCCTTCTTCCATGCGGATGGAGATGACTCAGCGGAAAATGGCACGGTCTGGGATCATGTGGAGCGCGCTTTGGACCTCATTGAGAACCGTGTGATCAAAGGCACCCATCTCGCCGCTTATGGCCATGGCGATTGGAACGATTCCCTCCAACCCGCCAAACCGGAAATGCGCGAACGGCTTTGCAGCTCATGGACGGTCACGCTGAATTACCAAACATTCGCCGCCCTCGCAGAGGCATTCAAAATCATGGGTGATGATCCACGCGCCACCTTGTTCAAAAACAAGGCGGCGACTATTTATGCAGAGTTCCAGCAATTGTTGATCGTGGATGACACCGTCGCAGGCCTCGCATTTTTCAAAGAAAACGAAGCTCCCGGTTACCTCTTGCACCCGCGTGATGGAACGACCGGGCTGTCTTACAGCCTGCTGCCGATGGTCCATGCCATCATCAATAACATGTTCACGATGGCTCAGGCGAAGGCGCACCTCCTGCTGATTCGCCAACATCTGTTAGGCCCGGATGGAGCCCGCTTGTTTGATCGGCCAATGGTCTATCAGGGAGGCATTCAGTCCAATTTCCAAAGAGCCGAGAGCGCGAGCTATTTTGGCCGTGAGATCGGCATCATGTACACCCACGCCCATCTTCGTTACTGTGAGGCGCTCGCCCACTTCGGCGATGCTGAAGCGTTTTTCCATGCACTTTGCCAGATCAATCCGATCGGTATCCGCGAAATCGTTTCCTCCGCCGGCCTGCGCCAAGCGAACTGTTACTACTCCAGCTCGGATGCCGCATTCTCGGACCGCTATGAAGCATATCGCGATTATGATAAGGTCAATCGCGGTGAAATTCCCCTTCAAGGTGGCTGGCGTGTTTATTCCAGCGGGGCCGGCATTTGCACCCGGCTGATCATGCAATGTTTCCTTGGGCTGACGCTGGAGAGGACCACACTGGTGATCGACCCCGTGATCCCCGCTGGGTTGGACGGCTTGAAGGTAAACCTCCACTTGGCAGAGCATCCGCTGGAAATTATCTATCAGATCCATTCCAAAGGCTACGGTCCCATCTCCGCAAGTCTCAATGGAGTGGAGCTTGGTTTCACCCGAGCGGAAAATCCCTACCGCTCCGGAGGCATCCGCATCCCCTTGAATTCCCTGCTCCAGGGACTCACAGGCAAGGATGATCAATTGATTGTTAGAATAGATTGATCAGCCGATCATCCCGAGAGCCGAACCTCCGCCACGACGCAGGCGGCGTTTTGGGCTGCGGTCATTATCACCGCTTTGGGATACCCCGTTTTCGCCTTTTTGGGAATTAGAGCGCCGAGCATTACGCCCGCAAGAACCTTGATTTCTCCAATACCCATTATGGGGTGGAGCACCCGATTACCCTGGCGAGCCGGAGCAATCTGGCCAATACGCTGAAGGACCAAGGCAAACATGCCGAGGCGGAAGCGGAGCATCGGAGGGTGCTGGGCACGGACCACCCGGATGCTTTTCTTAGCCGCTACGACTTGGCACTTTCTCTGTGGCATCAAGAAAAGGATTGGGAGGCTTTGGAATTCGCCCGTCAAGCTGAAGAAGGTCGGAAGCGCGTCCTGGGAGACAGTCATCCGGATTATCTAGTGCGAAACGACTGCGGGAGCGCTTGGAGAAGAAAATCGAGTGAACTAAGCGGGGTTCGTGAGACACACAGGCAGTTCCCGGCGTTTCACTATATCAAACCAAGCAGCTGATCTCCATCCTCCGGATATTAGCTAACAATTTGAATCGGCTGAGTCCTGATTCATGACGCACGACGTCGTCATTAGCTACTCCTCGAAGAACAAGGCCATCGCCGCCACCGGCAAGACCGCTTTCTTCATTCGTGCCGCCGCCGGAGTGGAGCACGGCGAGGCGAACCGGAGCGACTGCTTGTCATCGATACAATCGGCGAAGGCGCGAACCAACCTCTCTAACATAACCATAACACGGCGATCTGCGCGACGAGGATTCGCATGACCATGGTTAGCGGATAGACGTTGGCATAGGCGAGTGATGGATAGTCCGAGTTTGCGAGCTTCGTCGAGAAAGCAAGCGCCGGAGGATCGGTCATGCTTCCTGCAAGCACGCCGGAAAGGCTCAGGAAGTTCAGGCCCATCAGCTTGCGACCGATGATTCCCGCGAGCAGCAAAGGCACCACGGTGACGATTGCCCCCATGGCCATCCAGCGCAGGCCGGTGGATGAGAAAGCAGTTTCTACAAACTTGCCGCCCGCGCCCAATCCCACACAGGCGAGAAAGAAGATGATGCCGAGTTCGCGGAAAGCGGTGTTTGCATTAATCGGCATATGGATCACCAACGGCCCGATCCTGCCCAGCCGGCCCATGAGGATTGCAATGATCAGCGGTCCGCCCGCCAGCCCGAGGCGCAGCGGCACCGGCATTCCGGGCAAGGACCATGGATAGAGACCAAAGAGAATACCCACCGTGAGCCCTACGAAAATTGAAGCGAAGCTCGTCTCGTTCAGTTGCCTCACGGAATTTCCGAGCACCTTGGCGGCTTCGTTGATGGCAGATTCCTCACCTACAATGTTAAGCATATCTCCGAACTGGAGTTTTAAATCGGGGATGGCTGTTAGGATCATGTCCTGGCGGCTGACACGGCTGATCGTCACTCCGAAACGCTCGCTCACCCGGGTCGCTGCGATGGTCCGTCCGATCATATCCTTGTGGGTAACGATGATACGTTTTACGACGACGTTTCCGGGAGCTTTTCTTAAATCCTCCTCCACCCGGCTGCCAATGCTAAGTGCCGCCTTCGCCAGTTGTGCATCAGATCCCACTGCGAGGATCACATCACCAAGCGACAATAATGTTTCACCCGTGGCATTGCGCACCTCCACTTCATCCTTGCGCCGGATGCGGGAAACCACCGCGCCATTTTCGCCCACACCGGGCACATTGCGGATCGCTACTCCGGCGAGATTCGGATTCTCCACCCGCAAAGAGGCACGTTGCGGTGCTTGGCCGCCAAGGGACATTTTCTCTTTGAGATCCTCGAGTTCCTTCTTCGTATCAATTCGGAAAATCACACGGAGGAGAATGATCGCAAGAATGATCCCCAACACGCCGAACGGATAGGCCACCGCGTAGGCCATGGCAGCCTGGCTCGCAAGATCTCGGTTGCCGGTGGTGGCCATCGCCTGCTGCGCGGCACCAAGCGCCGGTGTGTTGGTGGAGGCTCCGGAAAAGATGCCTGCGAGAACTCCCGCATCCCACCCCAATCCAAAGTGGCCGAGAACAAAAACCAGAAATGCGCCTGTAAAAACAATGAACAATGCAAGTGCATTGAGCTTTATCCCATCTTTCTTAAGTGAGTTGAAGAAGCCGGGACCAAGTTGAAGTCCCACCGTGAAAACAAAAAGCGCGAGGCCGAAGTCTTTTAAGAAAGCCATGAGAGCAGGCTCCAGTTTCAGACCGAAGTGACCGAGAAAAAGACCGCTAAAAAGCATCCCGGCAACACCGAGTTTGATTCCCCCCACTTTCACACTTCCGATCAACAGCCCCAGAATCGCCGTGATGGAAATGATCAGAATCGGTTCCGCATGAGGAGAAACCTGACGGATGCTTTCGAAGACCTGCAACATGGATCCATGATCGATAATTTGGCTGAACTGGCAACGCATATACTGCGAAAGACCATGCACACGCTCCGTAAGTTGCTGTCGGAATCCTAGAGGCTTTTAGCCGGTTGAAACTACAACCATCATTCCCCGCTATTCTGTCCGCATCGCCTCACATCTGCGGGAGCGATGGCAAGCTCGACAGACCAGACAGCTTCGGTTTCACGCTCATGCCCACTTGGCTCCTCAATGATGACAGGCATCCGCATGGCGTTTTGATTGTCCCGGCATTCCTGCTGGTTCTTCTTCTGCGACCTCCCCCCGAGAATCTCCCAATGATGATTCTCTCCGTCCTGCCGAACCTTCAGGGCTTCAGGCGATTGGAGCAGCCCAAGACCGCCGGAGGACGAGCAGGAATAAGATGCCCCTCACCACCCGCGCTTCAATGCCTCCCTGGCGGCGACGCGGTTGAGGACTTCCGAGCAAGACTCCCAGTTGATGCTGGCGATCTGGTTGTATTTCGCCTCGATGGGGTGCTTCCGGGGCACGGCGGCGATGGTTTCGCGGGCCTTAAGTTCGTCGCCGATCGCAGCGGCGATCCATGCGGATTCGAGGGTGTCCGGGCTCTGGCCGAAGATGTCGTGGATGTTCTTCAGGCGCGTGGAGAGCATCTGATGGACGCGATCTTCGAGTAGGCAGAGCGACCACTGCCAGCGTAGAGTCCAATCAACTCATTCGGCAGGGCCTCCTTGCTGAGCTTGGCGGCCAGCCATTCGGCGGAGTCGTAGTATTGCGAGAAGATCATGCACCCGAGATTTTTCCACGGCAGGCTCTCGGCCTTCGAGTCGCCCTCGGTCAGAAGACGGTGGACCACCCGGTATTTCGGATCCTCAGATTGGTTGCTTTCCAAGGCCCGCACGTAGCTTTCCAAGAGCGCCTGTTCGACCGGTGAGAGCGTTTTGGGTGTTGAGTCCCGGATGGCGGGGATTGGTTTCCAGCAATCCCAGTGCCTTTCTCACAGCCTTGAGCCGCTTCGCCAGACTGGCATCGCCCTCCAGCGAGTCGAGGTCGGCATCCGCCTGATCCGTGAAAAGCAGTTCGAAGGTGACGGATCAATCGATTTCGTCGTTGGCGAACTTGGCGAAGCTGCCGCGCGATTTCACGCGGCCTTGACCGGCTTGGCTCAAGCCCTCCTTCACGGCTGCCAGCGCCGGCTTGTTCTCGAACAACCCTTTCTCGCTCGCGGGGATTTCCGTGTAGGGTTCCAGGATGATCCGCCCCTTCGCGTCGGTCGTCGCGTGGAAACTGCTAACGCCACGGGCCAACTTGCCCAAGGTGATGCGCCCCTTCGCGTCCGGGCGGATGGTAGGTGCCTTTTCCATGTGGAAACCCTGCCATAGGCGGGAAAAAGCTCAAGTGGGAAATGAATCGTTTCCCACTATGATGGTTTGACCTTCAGTCCTTCCACCTTCGCGGCTTTGCGCTGGCGCTCATCGAAGCTGAAGAAAGTCTCCGCGCCTAGCAGCAGGGCGGCGGCGACGTGCATCAGGTCAAGACTACGAGTGCCAAG
>JBBRIB010000117.1:0-8162 GCA_038221745.1 Verrucomicrobiales bacterium | reverse complement strand
ATGATGAGTTGATAGAGAATCTGGCCGGTGGCCGGGCTGGTGGCATCGATCAGATTGAAGTCGCCGTATTTCGGGTTGGAAATGTGGTGATCGATATTGATCCAGATTTTTGCGTTGGAGGCGGCTTTGAGGGCATTTTCTCCGAGGCGGGGCTTGGTGGCGGTATCGAGGGCGATGGCCACCTCGACATCGAGCGGCGCGGCGGGCGGAGTCTCGATTTTCTCGGAGCCGGCCATGAAGGTGAGATTTTCCGGGAGGCCGTCTTCATTGATCATCCGGACGCTTTTACCAGCGGCGATGAGCGCGAAGCCGAGGGCGAGCTGGGAGCCGATGGCATCTCCATCCGGGCGCACGTGGCTGAGCAGGACGAAGGACTGGTGATGCTGAAAAATTTCCCCAAGGTCTTGGAAACTGGCATCGCGGGGAGTCTGGGTGGAATGGCTCATGAAAACGGGCCGCAAGGAGCGGGGGCGGATTCTTCCCGCGAGGCCGCTTCACGCAAGGATAAACCTGAAAAAGGGCAGCCAAAGCAGGTGGTCGGCGTATCTGGAGGAGGGGCGATGCGCGACCGCCCATGCCCATGAGTTGGCAACGAGATGGGCGGATGCACGATTCATTGGCTCTTGATGGACTCGGCGGACACGTTCCGCTGCTCCCTGAACACGAACACTGGCAGTTAAAACGCCTGAAAAAGGCAAACCTTAAAATTGTTTCCAACTTTAGAGTGAGACTGCCGTCTTTAGGCCGAACGCTTGCGTCTGGCGATGAAGCCCAAGCTGGAAATCAGGGCCATCAGGAAGGCGGATGGCTCTGGGATAACGAGTGGATTTTCGGGGTTGTTCGTGAAGGTGTCCACGCCGATGCCGAGGATTTTCACGTCTGCCTCGTTATCGTTGTTTACACGAACGCCGAACACTTGTTTGGTTTGAATATTCTGACCTTCAAAGAATTTTTTCACTGAGAAAACGGTGAGAGCTTGGGCTTGGGCGTGATTTGTGTTTTCTTGAGGCGCGTATCCGGTAGTCCAATCGTAGTCGTTGTAGGAAAGATTGTTATCAGCCTGGCTGCCGCCTAGAACGAGGGTGTTTCCGATTGGGTTGCCAATGATGTCCAGCGCGGTGACGCTGAAGGTGCTGTTTCCCCAGCGCTCGGAAACAAGCATATAGTCCGCCTCTAACAAAGCACGATGGAACAGCAGATCATAGTCAAATCCACCCGGAGGCGCCGCAGGAGTCAAGAGGTCATAGAAACTGTAGTTCCGGATGTCCGTATCCGTGGTGGTGCCAGCAAGGGCTGTGGCAAATGCGCTTGGATTGGTGCTGTAAGTCCTGATGCCGTTTTTATCCACACCAATTCCTAGAGGCCCGGTTCTACCGAGGGTTTGAGGTCCACCGGTGATGCTGGCCAAGGCGGGGTTGAGATTGCGGACGAGGGCACCTTCGGTATTGAAGAAGGGTAGCGTCACTTGTACGCCATCGGTGATGGTGACGGAACGGATGTAAACCGGGGCATTGGCAATGTCGGTGGGGCCTGAGGTTTCCGCAATTTGGTTGTAAAACCCCGAGGTCTCTTCGTAGAGGACACTGTTGATTTTGAGGTTGTTTAAATTGCCCGTGACATCAAGCACTGCGGCAGGGGAAAGGGCCGGTATGAGGCCGAAAGCTAAAGTGGGGAGGATGGGGATGTGTTTCATGAGAAAATTCTTTTGAACGCGACGATGTTCTCTGGGAATTTCGGTCAGCGTAAAGGAAAAGATTTAAATTTCTTCATTTTAAATGAATTGCCTTGGCGTTGCTAGCTTTGGACATCCGAAGCAATTTTCAAATCCCTCGAATGTGACGACGGATGTCACAAAAACCCAGTAACTCCAAGGGGTTTTCGGGTTTGTCAGGTCCCTGTGATGCGGATGATGACCCAGGTGAAAATCCTGGATTCTGGTGTTGGCGGTTTGGTGCAAGGGGGCTAGATTTGTGGTATGAACGACAAATCATTTGTCCCGGATCTGCCAATTCAACTCAAAGGCCAGTTGTTACTTGCCGATCCCTCGCTGCGTGATGGGATCTTCAATCGCTCCGTGTTGCTCTTGAACGATCATCAACTTGGAATCGGCGCATCAGGTTTGATCTTAAACAAGCCCACGGGTAAAGTGGTGGGAGATTTTCTTAAAGGCGAGGAATTTGAGGGGATGAAGCAGGTCGCCGTTTACCAAGGTGGACCTGTCGAGCCATCTCAACTGACGTTCTGCTCGTTTTGGTGGAGCAGGAAATTGGGATTGCGCTGGGCTCTGAGGATTTCTGCCGATCAAGTGGTGAAACATTCTGTTAGGCCAGGAAGGATCGTGCGAGCGTTCATCGGATACTCGGGCTGGAGTGCCGGGCAATTGGAAGGTGAACTCCGCGGGAACTCATGGATCGCCCTTCGTCCGCCGCAGGATTTGTTAGGTCAGGAGCATGATCGGAGCCTCTGGGCAGAATTGCTGAAGGGCCTTTCTCCGCTCCACCGCATCTTGGCCGAGGCTCCCGACGATCCATTTTTAAATTAACAAATGAGGGTTGATGATCGCAGAAGGATGAATCCTAATACGCCCGCTCCCCGCCACTTTGATTTTCCATGTCCGTAAAGCCACTTTTGTTCAGTCCAATTGCTGAAATCATTGCCGAGATCGCAGCCGGGCGGCTGGTTATTGTTGCGGACGATCCTGGCCGCGAAAATGAAGCGGATCTGGTGGGTGCCGCTTCATTATGCACGCCGGCGATGGTGAATTTCATGGCGGTCCATGCTCGTGGCCTGATCTGTGCGCCTCTCACTGCGGAGCGGGCGGAGGAGCTGGATCTTCCGCAGATGGCAAGGCGCAACAGGGAAGGTCAGAAAACCGCTTTTACTGTCAGCGTGGATGCCGCAGAAGGCATCACCACCGGCATCTCCGCCGCCGATCGGGCACATACCATCCAGTTGCTCGCCAATCCGCTCATCGGTCCCGAGGCCTTTGTCATGCCGGGCCATGTTTTCCCGCTGCAAGGCCTCACCGATGGCGTGCTGCGCCGGGCCGGGCACACCGAGGCCGCGCTCGATCTCGCCGAACTCGCCGGACTGCCTCGCGCCGGAGTCATTTGTGAAATCATGAAGGACGATGGCACGATGGCCCGTGTGGGTGATCTCGGAGAATACCAGGAAAAACACCAACTCAAGGCCTGCACCATCGCCCACCTCATCGAATACCGCCGCCGCTCGGAAAAACTTGTCCAGCGGGAGGAAACCATCCTCATGCCGACTGATTATGGGGACTTTGATTGTCACCTTTATCGGATTTCCACCGATGCCAGCCATCACCTCGCGCTCACGCGGGGTGAGATCGATCCGGAAAAACCCACGCTTGTGCGCGTTCACTCCGAGTGCCTCACAGGAGATGTCTTCCACTCGAAACGCTGTGATTGCGGTGGACAGTTGGCGGCGGCACTCGAACACATTTCCATCGAAGGCGGCATACTGCTTTATCTTCGTCAAGAAGGCCGCGGTATTGGACTTTCGGCCAAGATCCACGCCTACAAGCTCCAAGAGCAAGGGCTGGATACCATCGAGGCCAATGAAAAGCTCGGCTATGGCTCGGATCTCCGGGACTATGGGATGGGCGCGCAAATCCTCTACGACCTTGGGGTCCGCCGCATCCGTCTCCTCACCAATAACCCTAAAAAAGTCATCGGCTTGGAGGGTTACGGACTGGAAATCGTCGAGCAACTCCCAATTTCCCTTCCATCAAATCCTCACAACGAGAAATATCTGGAAACCAAGCGCACCCGCATGGGCCACACGCTCTAAGGTAAATTAAAGTCTTTATTGCGCTTTTCTAAAGCATCCCCAACACTCCCGCCATGGAACTGGATCTTATCGACGTTCAATTTGACCTTCGAAACATCAAACCTCGTGAGCTTGAAGAAGCTTTCGAAGATCCTTTTTCCGTGCGTTTTCTTCCCGATAACGAGCGTGCCGATGGCGCTTCCCGTTATTATGCCCTAGGGCGTACGGTGGCGGACCGCTACCTGTTCTTTTCCTTCGTCACCGATGGCAAGGTCACCCGCGTCGTCGCTGCCCGCGAAATGGGTGAGGCGGAAAAGAAATTTTACGATCGCAAATACGCGGAGTTTCGCTGAATCCCCATCCATTTTTCCTAAACTATGAACGTCGTTACCCGTTGGTCCGAGATTCCCGAATTTACCGATGAGTCTGCCGAAGCCGCATTTTGGGAGGATCACGAGCTTGATGGTCGCCTGATGGCCACCTCCGTGCATGAGGCGGATTCCCGTGAATCCACCACCATCACCCTGCGCTTCGATCCCCGCATGCTCTCCCGCATCAAGCGCATCGCCCGTGGCCGTTTCCTCAATTATCAATCCATGATGAAACAATGGCTGGCGGAGCGACTCGAAGATGAAATGCGTAAGCTCTGAGAAAAACCATGTGGGTTCCACAGCACCCGGTTTTTTGGCTCCTCGCATTCACCCTATGGTTGGTGGTGCTGTGGATTCTCTCTTCGGGCGCCCAACCCGAGGGCATCATGCCGCCTTTCCCTTTTGGCGATAAAGTCGCGCACTTCGGCTACTTTTTTGGTGGCTCAGGTCTTCTCACCGCTTACTTTTTCACGCGGAATCCCCGCAAGCCCTGCTGGCGAATCATCGCCCTCAGTGTGATCCTCATTCTCGGCCTGATCGGGCTGATGGATGAATTTCACCAAAGCTTCGTCCCCGGACGCAGCGGCAATGATCCCTTCGATTGGTTCGCCGATATCCTCGGTGCCACCGCCGGGGTCTGGGCCTTCAAAGCCACTCATACTCGTTTCAAATGGAAATCATAGGCTCCATCGGTTGAATCCGCTTTTCATTCGAGGCAGGAACCTTTAAATCACCCGCATCATGAGCCTTAGCCAACTTGATCAATTGAAACAGTTCACCACCGTCGTCGCCGATACCGGAGACTTCGAGTCGATGAAAACCTACAAACCCCAGGACGCGACCACCAATCCCTCGCTCATCTTGCAAGCCGCGGCAAAGGCGGAGTATCGCCACCTTGTCGAGCAAGCCGTCTCCGAAATCAAAGCCAAAGATCTCACCGGCCCCGCGTTGATGGAAGCCATCCTGGATCGTATCCTTATCCTCTTCGGTTTGGAAATCCTTAAAATCGTTCCTGGCCGCGTGTCCACAGAGGTGGATGCCCGGCTCTCGTTCGATACCGCCGCCACCATCGCCAAGGCCCACCAGCTCATCGCGGCATACGAAGCGGAAGGGCACTCGCGCAACCGTATCCTCATCAAGATCGCCTCCACTTGGGAAGGGATCAAAGCGGCGGAATCTCTCGAAAAAGAAGGCATCCATTGCAATCTAACACTTCTTTTCTCCTTTGCCCAAGCCGTCGCCTGCGCGGAAGCCGGCGTGCAGCTCATCTCGCCCTTCGTCGGTCGTATTCTCGATTGGCACAAGGCCGCAACCGGTAAAGATTTCCAAGGTGATGAAGATCCCGGTGTCATCTCCGTCCGCGCGATCTATAACTACTATAAGAAGTTTGGTTACAAAACCGAAGTGATGGGAGCATCATTCCGCAACAAGGGAGAAATCCTCGCCCTCGCCGGATGCGATTTCCTCACCATCAGCCCCGGCCTGTTGGCCGAACTGCAAGCTTCCGATGAACCCATCACCGCCCGCCTGACAGCCGCTGAAGCTGCCGCCAGCGTTCATGAAAAAATCTCCCTCAACGAGAGTGCCTTCCGCTTCGCTCTCAACGAAGATGCGATGGCCACGGAAAAGACCGCTCACGGCATCCGTGCGTTTTCGGCGGATATCGTGAAGCTTGAGAAACTCATCGAAGGCATGCTCGCCTGATTCCGCACGCCGCCGCTGCGCTGTTCCTTTATTGCTGGCGCAGTGGAGGCTTCTTGCCCAGCACCGCAGCGAGATCCATCAGGATTTTTTCACCGAAGGAAGCGTTTGCCCTGGCAGTGAGAACCTCCCTTGCCGCCGCCGGATCGTCAGTGATCAAGCCGTCCACCCCACGGCCTAACATCATCGCCATTTCCGCCTTGTCGTTCACTGTCCATACATGAATTTTCAAGCCACGCGTTTCCGCTTCACGGATCACCCGGCGCGAGGTCGTCCGGGCATTGAGGCCCAGGAAATCGAGATTCAATCTCGTTACATTCCCCACGGCCACGCTTGAGAGCAGGCCATAGCGCCACTCGGGCCGCAGTTTACGGGTCTTGTCCACCCCGTCCTTGCTCAGAGACATCACCATCACCTGATTTGCCATCCCTGCCGCCTCCACGGTTTCCACCACCCGTCGTTCGAGTTCGCGCTGGTGCCCATAGTATTTGAGTTCGATCAAGACGCCGCTGCGGTTCTTGCAAAGCTCCAACACTTCAGACAAGCGGGGTGTCCTTTCCCCTGAAAACTCCGGAGCCATCCAGGAACCAATATCGATCATCGCCAGCTCCGCATCCCCCAGCTCCCAGATCTGCTTCGCCGGACCACCCATTCGTTTGAAATCGCGATCATGGAAAACCATCACCGTGCCATCAGCACTTTCCTGCACATCGATTTCCACCCAGTCCGCCTTTGCCTCCACCGCCGCACGCACCGCCGCAAGAGTGTTTTCCGGTGCCACCAACGAAGCACCCCGATGGGCGATCACCACCGCCGGCTTCTCGTTTTGAAGGCTTTCCAGCCAGCGGTTGGAAATGAAAAACGTCCAGCAACAAACTCCGAGCCCCACGGCGAGGGCGCACTTGCGTCCTACCGGCAAGCGGCGTTCCAGAATCATTGGCGGAACAGCTCCTTCATCGAGGCCGGACTCCAGATAGAGTTTCATGTTTTGCAACGCCAGCAGCGAAAGCCCGCAAAAACCCACCAGCCAGCTCGTCGCGACCGAAAGGGCGAGGCAAAGCCCTAACACCAATACCAAAACATTCAAATGCTCACCCAGATGCTCTGCCGCCGCGATGGCGATGGCGGACCACGGCAGATTCAGAAGTGAACTCACCAGAGGAGTGAACAAACCCCACAGGACCAAGCTGATAAAAACAATTTTACGCTCTCCCACACTGGCGTCTTTGCTGATTCGGATTGCTTCGTCCGGACCATCATCGTGAAAAATCGCAAGCGGCAAGGCATGCACCCAGCCAGTCGCCAAGCGACACACGGTGATCAAGTGCCCCAGCATCACCACCGCGGCCAGACCCAGTGCCCACATGAAAATAGGGGGCTGCTTTGCCAGATAGTAGTTGATATCGTGGGCGCCTAACAATTTGAAATAAATCAAGCCCAGCAAACCCGCGAATGGCAGGGTGCAAAGCAACAAGCGCAAAATGAAGCGAAGCGAGATCCTCAGGATCGGCAGCAATGCGGGTAGAAGCAGCCCCGGCACAGCGCCCGCTTGGCAACCTCCATGGACCAACGCCGCCCGCGCGGGAATCAACAACGCGGAATAGGCCAGAAGTTGCACGGTTAGCAACAAGCTCCCGACGAGCATTGCCACCAGGAAACCCTTCGGACTGAAGAGAAACCCGGCGATCGCCGCATCACTCAAGGCTGATTCGCCGGACAACATCACCGCACCTTGCAGGGTAAGCGCTGCCATGGGTGCGAAAACGGATAGAGAAAGAAGAGCGAAGCTGAGGTGCACCACCATCATCGTTCTCCAGCTGCGTTTGAACGCGGTCAATACCTCGGAAGAAATCATCCATCTCATGATGGCGCAAGCGTTCATATTCCCGCATGGAAGTCACGTGGAAATGATATGAATACAACCCAATCCATCTCTTCTCAAAAATAATTTAATTATATATTTGACGAATTCAAAATCCAATCATAGCCTCCGCCCAACTTCACAAACGCATGTCTCACAATCCCCATATCATTTCTTCCCAAGCACCCCGGTGGTCGCTCTGGAGAGGCATGGATGGCTCCCGCAGTTGTGGATTCGGGATAGAGAAACCTCAGGGGGTTTTTACCAAGGAGCCACTCACCCGGGAGGGATGCAGGTAGTAGATCTCATCAAGATCATCGGAATTTTTCGATAACCCTGCCCGCTTCCATAGCCGGCAGGTTTTTTGTGTTTCTCACGAAATCGAAGATTCCCCCCTTCCCACAAGGGCCGCACGAATTTCAAATCAAACCAAA
>JBBRIB010000116.1:0-8168 GCA_038221745.1 Verrucomicrobiales bacterium | reverse complement strand
GCGAATTTAAAATTCATGGCAAAAGAGTCGGCGAGCATGGAAGATACGACAAGCTTTGCCTCGATTTCCTTCAAAAAATCTCCGTTGGAGCCGGATAATTTTTAGAAACTGATTTTTGGGGCTTGATGATCGGGCGGCGGGTGAATTGGATGGCCAAAACGCAAGAGCCGTTCCATGCCCCAATGAGTCTCCGCAAGCAGCTATCCGATATCCTTCCACCCCTCCTTCCCGGGAATCCTGCCGACTCGATCAAAGGCACCGAGCTGATCCGCCTGACGCGTCTTCAACTCACAGGAAACTACTCGGACGCGTCGCTTCGTTATCATTTTTCGATCATGTCCTGTGATCCGGGTTCGCCGATCGCGAAGGTCGAGAAAGGCCAAGGCTACTATCGCCGCAGTGCGCCGCTGCCCGCTCTCTCAGGAGCTCAAGAGCTGCTGGCACTCACGCAAGGCCGCTTGGATGATCTCACCAGCGCGGACTCGGATATGGTGGATGAGACGCTCCTGCGGATTCGCAAATTCCGCGCGGTGGTGACGCGTTATTTCGAAATCAACGGGCGTTTTCCTTTTGCTTTCCGCCAGGCGTTTGGCAAAGACTCGCCGATTAGTAATTTATGGAAATACCCTGAGCTGGTGCTTGTCGATTGGGAGACGGGCGGCTCGCCGGATGAGGAAATGAGTCTGGATGAGGCGATGCTTGCCTTCAAGCAGCGGCTTGGCATCGCACCCTTCCGGTTGCACGCGGCGAGGTTGCGCATCCAGCCGTCCTTGCAAACGTATCGCGAGGATTTTTTCCAAACCCTGGCCGTCTCGATGTGGGCGCAGGGTGGTGAACTCATCTATGCCGCCCCGGTCGAGGATGAGGCTTTGGCCGATGGACTTCGCCGATTGAGCGCCTCCTTCGGCGTGGGCGTGACCTCGTTTGGTCTAACAAGTGAAACTTTGGATGATCTGCCACGCCCGGCGAACATCCTCAACGCGCACCCTCGTGAGACCGAGGCCATCATGGCGAAGCTGGATATCAATCGCATTGCCTCGCCGAGGTCGCGCCCTCACTTGGATTGGACTGCCTTGACTTCCATGCGCAATGAGTCCGAAGAAGCCGAGAAATTGGTGCTTTGGCTCACACGGTGCATCGAGGAACGCAAGGCCGAGGGATTTAAAGAAGACTGAATTTCGCCCGTGAGCTGGACATTCCAGAGCGTTGCAATCCTTGGCTCCGGGGCCATCGGTCTCTACTACGGCGGCAGGCTGGCCGCTGCGGGCGAGGATGTGCGGTTTCTCGTGCGCGGGGATTTCGAATCGATTTCCCAACACGGGCTGGAGGTCAAAAGCATCGATGGCGATTTTGATTTGCCCACCCCCAAAATCTATCAGACGCCCGCAGAGATCGGGCCGGTGGATTTGGTGATCGTGGCATGGAAAACGACTTCTAACAGCCAGCTTGCCGCACTTTTGCCGCCGCTGCTACATGAGCGCACGCAGGTACTCACGCTTCAGAATGGCTTGGGAAATTGCGAGAGCCTTGCAGGAATCGTTGGCCCTGAGCGGGTGCTGGGCGGCCTTTGTTTTGTGTGTATCAATCGCGTCGCCCCGGGCCGGATTGCACATAGCGGCGGCGGCAGGGTCTCCCTGGGAGAATGGCAAAGCGGTGAACCGGGAAGGGCCGGGGAATTGGCCCGGCGGTTCCAATTGGCAAAAATCGAGGGCGTCGCCACTCGGAATTTACAGAAATCCCAATGGGAAAAACTCATTTGGAACATCCCCTTCAACGGCCTCTCGGTGGCCGAGGGCGGAGTGACCACCGATGTTTTACTTGCGGCCCCCACCACCGAATCCCTGATCCGGGAGGTGATGCAAGAAGTCATCGATGCGGCCCACGCGCAGGGGCTTGATTTGGCAAAGGAGTTGATCGATTCAAATATCGAACGCACCCGCCCGATGGGGGCCTACCGCACCTCCAGCATGATCGATTTCGTGGAAGGCCGCGAAGTCGAAGTCACGCCGATCTGGGAAGAGCCGCTGCGCCGGGCGCAACAACGGGGGATCGCCATGCCGCAAACGGAGAGGCTTCTCCAGCGCATCCGCACCCGCTTGGCGAAGCGTGCGTAAAGGGTGGCGGGTTCCTCAATTTCACCTGGCCCACAATCCCACTTGTCGAGTGCGGGATTCTCGCTGAGATTGCGCTGGAAGAAGTTCAAGATTTTTGGAAAGCTCCCAGCCACGCCGGAGTATTTGTTTGTCATCACGTTCCCATGTCGCCGTCACCCGATTCACCCCAAGCGAAGGTCGTCATTCCTGAGGCTTTGCGGCTTCAGTTAGACGACTTCCGGCGCCATCTCTGGCGGGTGAAAATCATGGAGGCTGCCGCGGCGGGTTTCATTGGCCTGATCGTTTCGTTTCTCCTGGTCTATCTGTTGGATCGCATGATGCCCACGCCGGGCATTGTCAGGCTGTTGATTCTCGCCGCCGGGGTCTCGCTGTTCGTGGTGTTTGCCCCTTATTGGCTCCATCGCTGGGTCTGGCGGCAACGTCGGGAGTCTCAGCTCGCGAGGTTGATTGCGAAACGCTATCCCGGCCTCGGCGATCGGTTGCTGGGCGTGATCGAGCTTCAGAACCAGGAAGGCTCGGCGGATTCCCTCTCGCCGCGCTTGCGCGAGGCGGCCATGGAGGCCGTGGCGGCTGAAACAGGCCGCCGCAAACTCGCCGACGCTCTTCCTCCCCAGCGCCACCTCCGTTGGGCATTGGTAGCCCTTACCCTTGTTGCGGCGGCCATCGGCGTTTTCACCTTCACCCCCCGTGCCAGTCAGAATGCCTTCCAGCGCTGGCTCATGCCGCTTTCTGATACCGAGCGCTATACCTTTACCAAACTCGAGAATCCTCCCCGCGCACTCGCCGTGGCCTTTGGCGAGGCATTTGATATCGAGCTGCGCCTTTCAAAACAATCCGAACAGCGCCCTAACAACGCCACCGCCCGCTACGGCCTGCAAGCCGAACTCGCCGCCCAGCTTCGAAAAGACGCCTACCGCTTCACCTTCCCGGGCCAGCAAAATTCCGGGAGCGTGGTCTTTAAAATCGGTGATCTCCGCCACGAAATGAAAATCGAGCCGATGCAGCGCCCGAGCATCGAGTCCATCACCGCGACCATCACTCCGCCCCCTTACCTCGGCATCCCGGAAAAAACAATCGACCTCAACACCGGCGTTCTCAGCGTGGTGGAGGGCAGCAAAGTCCGCTTCGATCTTGATGCCAGCCGCCCGCTCAAAGATGCCACTTACGGCCCCACCCGCTCTCAAACCCTCGATGAAACGGCACAGCCAAACCAACGGTTCATCCCCGTTTCAGGAAACCTGGAAAACTCAGGTCAACGTTCCAGCAGCCCTCTGTTGGAAATCGGACGTATCCCGATGGAAATTCCTTTCCAGTGGACGGACGTGCTCGGGCTTGTCGGCGAACCTGGATTCAAAATCCGCGTCAATGCCACCCAAGATGCGGCCCCCGCATCCTACATGCAGGGGATTGATCGGCAAAAGGCCATCCTTCCCGAGGAAACGGTGGAATTCGAAGTCCTCGCCGAGGATGATTTCGGGATCAAGGAAACGGGCATCGAATGGAGCGGTGAATTCACGCGCCCCACTGATGAGCGCCCTGCGATGGGGTCGTTGAAACTCTCGGATGGTGGTGCGGAAAAACGCCGTATCATCCTGCCCGCCATGTTTTCACCCGTGGCTTTTGATATCGTCCCGCAGAAGATCACGCTGCGTGCCTATGCCGAGGACTACCTGCTAGGCCGCGGGCGCATCTATTCCGAGCCCATCATCCTCTACATCCTCACTCGCGACGAACACGCCCAAATGCTCAAAAACAAGTTCGACCGCAGCATCGGCGAGTTCGAAGACCTCGCCCGCCGCGAGACCGAACTCCTCGATGAAAACGAACGCCTTGAGCGTCTGACAGGAGAGGAACTTCAAAAGGAGGAAAACAAAAAACGCCTTCAAGCGCAGGAACAGGCCGAGTCCGAAACCAAGCGCCGCATGGACGACCTCACCCAGCGCATGGAAAGCCTCATGAAGGATGCCGCCCGCAATGGCGATATCGAAAAAGAGACGCTCAAGAAAATGGCGGAGTCCCTCAAATCCATGCAGGAACTCAGCCAGGAGGATGTCCCGAAGGTGCAGGATAAACTCGGCGAATCCCAAGACCCGTCGAACGAATCCGCCGAGGCCAAGAAAGACCTCAATGAAGCGGTGGAAGAGCAGAAGAAGGTGGTCGAAAAAATGCAGGAAGCCATCGCCAAGGCCAATGAAGCCAAGCGCCAGTTCGAGGCGGGCACCTTCGTCAATCGCCTCAAGAAGGCCGCTGGCGAACAAAATGGCATCGCCAGCTCGTTGATCGAGGCGTTTGATCGCATCCTTGGTAAACAGAGTTCGAAGGTGGATCCATCGGATCTCCGCCGCCTCAACGAAGCCACGCGCCAGCAGGGCCTCACCGCCTCGGATGTGAGATGGATTCAAGAAGACCTCGGCAATTATTTCGCACGCACCAAGAATGATGGATTCAAGCAAATCCTCGATGCCATGAAAGGCTCCGGCATCGATATCGCCCTCGAAGGAATCCGCAGTTTGTTAGCAAACAATCAATCCTTCACCGCCACCGAAGGCGCGAAGAAATGGGCGGATCAACTCACCCAATGGGCAGCTCTCCTCGCAGGTGAGAATGAAAAAAACTCCGGGGGTGGCGGCGTCGGTGGTGGTTCACCCAGCCCCGAGGATGAGGATTTTGAATTCATGCTGCGGGTGATGAAGCTCATCCAACAGGAACAGGACATCCGTGCGCAAACGCGCACACTCGAACAAATCCGCCGCTCCTATCAGGAACCTTCCACTCCACCTGCCCAACCATGAGAACTGTCCTTTTTACGATGCTTCATTTGCTTGCCTGCCAATCCTTCCTGCATGCGGAGGAGCAAACCCTCGCGGCAAAGAAAGAGGACCACGAAAAAGGTTCTGCTAAAATCGCGGATACCCAGGACGAACTCTCCGCGGATGTGCAGCAGCTCATCATCGAGCAGACCGTCCCGCAGGTCATCGAGCTGCTCAATCAGGTGGACACCATCATGGACGAGGCCACGGATCGTTTGAGCAATCAGGATACCGGCGGTGAGACCATCGCCGCGCAGACCGAGGTGATCGAGAAGATCCACGCCGCTGCCAAGGAGAAGCAAAAGCAACAGGGTTCCGGCAAATCCGGCGGTGCCATGATGGATATGATGGAGCGAATGATGGGTAAAACGCCCGAAGGCGAGGGGCAGGGAAAAGACAAAAAGGGCGACAAACCCGGAGATCAAGGCGGCCAAGGCCAAACCGGTCTGTCAGACAATGGCAATACCCCGGTGGACGGCAATTCCACCGGCAAGGACGAAACCCGCCGCGTCCCCAAAGCCGCCGGTAGCGCGGGCCAGGCATTGCCCGAGGAATTTCAAAAAGCACTGGATGCCTACAATCGCGGACTCGAACAAAAGTTGAAATGAAGCTGAATTTCATAATAGCGGTTGGTATCACTTCATGCGCGGCGCTTGTCGGCAGCATGCAGGCTCAGGATGCCTTGGGTCGCCCGGATGATACCATCCCTGCCCAAGCGGAATTGATCTATGAGCGCGGAATGGATTTTCTCGCCCGCACACAGAACGAGAAAGGCTTCTGGAATGATAGTGTCGGCAGTGAGCCTGGAGTCGTCGGGCTTTGCGTGGCCGCCTTCCTCGCCCACGGCGAGGACCCGAACAACGGCCCTCACTCGAAACTCATCCGCTCCGGCATCGAATACATCATCACCCAACAAAACACGAAGAACGGCTACATCGGCTCCAGCATGTATAACCATGCATTTGCCACCAAGGCCCTCGCCGAGGCCTATGGCGTGCTTGATGAACCCAGGATCGCCCCCGCTCTCAAGCAGGCGGTGGAATTGATACTCAGCTCCCAGAAAACCAACCGCTTCGGTGCATGGCGCTACACGCCGGAAAGTCGGGACGCGGATACCACTGTCACGGGTTGCCAATTGGTCACCTTGTTCGCCGCTCGGAATGCCGGCATCGCGGTGCCTGACGAGGCGATCAAACGCGGCCTCGCCTACCTCGCCACCTGCCGCAGCAGCGATGGCTCTTACGGCTATACCTCCGCCTCGGGTGGCAAGCCCACTCTCACAGCCATCGGAGTGCTCTGCTACGCATTGGCCAAGGATACGGATTCCAAAGGCTTCCAGGCGAGCTTCGCCTTCCTTGAGAAGAACCTGGATTACAGGGATCGGTATTATCCCTTCTATTTTGAATACTATATGTCCCAAGCCTTGTTTCATGTGGATGATAAGGTTTGGGAAGAATGGAACGCCCGGAACATCCGCTACCTCGCCACCATTCAGTCTGCGGATGGATCATTCCCCGGCAACCAGGGAACCTCCTTCAACACGGCTGGCGCTCTTCTATCATTGGCATTGAATTACCGCTATCTTCCTATCTACGAGAAATGAGAATTGGAATCTCCATTGTTTGGCTCGCGAGCTTGTTAGGGACCTTGGATGCGGTCTCGGCAGACCTCCTGCGCTTCACAAACGGAGATCAACTCCACGGCACATTTCAAGGGATCAAACCCGGCCCGCAAATCGTCTGGCAGCGCGAGGATCTCGCGGGCGATGTCGAATTCAAATCCACGCAAATCCGCCACCTGATCTTCAACGGTGGGAAATCCACCAAAAGCCTTGCTTCATTATCCCATCTTGCCTGTGTCAACGGCGATCGCCTGCCTGGCACCATCACCGGCATCGATTCTCAATTCATCACTCTGGACACGCCCTACGCCGGAGTGCTGAAACTCCCACGCCGCCAAGTGGCGATGATCGCGCCGAGTCCCTTGGGCGGGCGGATCTTCTATCACGGGCCATTCATCGAAAATGAATGGCAAATGGCGCATGCTTCATTTCCCGATGGGCTTCCCGCACCGCAGGTGAAGCCACCGGAGGATGATCGTGAGCCGCCCTCGCCTGAGCGTTGGGTTTTCTCAGGCTCATCCTGGGTTTGGCCACACAAATCTTCAGGCACCGCTCTGCTTCATCGCAATGGGATGCCGGACAGGGCCATTCTCCGCTTCGATCTCGCGTGGAAAAACCGCCTCTCTCTCGCGGTGGCGTTTCAAGCGGATTTCGCCCCGCCCAAAGAGGAGAAAGGCGCCAAGCAAAAAGATAAACAACCCATTCGTTTCGCTCCCGGAGACTCGAGCGCACTGCCACTTCTGTTTGGCAATAGCTACGTGATGCATGTGTTTTCAAACCACATCATGCTCTACCGCACCGCCGTCAACGGGGACGGCGTGGCCAGTCTTGAGAGAATCCAGGTGAACTCTAATAATCTACGTCTCGGGGACTCAGGGAAAACCACCATGGAGATTCGCAGCAATCGCGTCACCGGGCGCATTTCACTTTTCATCGATGATGAATTTGCGGCGCAATGGAGTGAGCTTGTCTCCCCAGAAAACCAAACCACCGAGCAGCCGAATAGCCGGGGATTCGGGTTTGTCGTGCAAGCGGAGAACAGTTCCGTCCGCATCTCCGATATCATCGTCGCTGAGTGGAATGGCATGCCTGACTCCGCGCGCAGCTTGCAGGTGGATGATCAGGATATCGTGCTGCTGGCCAATGGCACCGATCGCTTCTCGGGCGATGTGAAATCTCTGGAAGATGGAAAAATCCGCCTCGCTGGGAAATTCGGTGAATTCACCTTTCCCCTCGCAGAAGTCGCAGAGGTTCGTTTTGCCAAAAAGCGCTTGAAGGAACCCGCCGAGCAAGCCGCAGGCGAAACCATCGTCCGCTTCAGCCCCATCGGCCACATGACCGGGAAAATCCTTTCATCAGACCACTCCGGCCTGCGTCTCCTCACCCCTTTGTTAGGAGAACTTTCCTGTAGCCTCGAATCCGCAATCATGCTCGATTTCCAACCCTCTAACAATCCGATCGATGACTGGAACTCGGAATTCTGAAATCAAGCTTCTCTTCGGGCTGCTGTGTGCCGCGCTGCCGCTGGGTTCAGCCTGCGCGGACGAGATCCGCATGACGGGCAATGAATCTCTCAGCGGCAACATCCTTTCGATCAGTGGCGATGGCATCGTCGAACTCACC
>JBBRIB010000115.1:0-8190 GCA_038221745.1 Verrucomicrobiales bacterium | reverse complement strand
CTGGCAGTGCGATGGGGGTGATACGCTGAACCGTGATCTTTCGTCCGCCTTGTTGGTAGGTTTTGGATTCGAGGATGTCCTTGGCAGGCACAATGAACTCGGGCTTCGGAGGCTCGGGCAGAGGTGGTGTGCCGTCTGGGATCTCCCCGATGACGCGGGCAAACGTGGGGGCAGATCCTATCTGGCTCTCGTCTGAGTACAGTAGAGACGCACTAAAAGAAAGTAGGAGGCAAGCAGCGGGAATTTTTTTCATAGAGGGAGGTTAGTTTGCGATCCATTCCTGGTGGACGGGGAGTTCTAAAGCCGCACAAAGTCGACCGCGATGGCCTTTGGCCCCCTCCCCGAAGGTAGGCGGCTTGGACATGCGCCACCGCCTCCCCGGCCGTTTGGTCGGTTTGGCGGCATCGTTGCGGTCGATGCCGACCGCTTTGTGCGAGGTTTTAGAAGTCCCCATCCACCTGAGTGGACGACATGAGTTCAACTCAGAAATGAAAATCCGACAAGGCATTTATTTCAGGTATTTATTCCAAGATTTTGAACAGGGTTTGTGGTTTGATGATCTGAAAGAAAAACACCAAGTAATAGATGACAACATGCCTCTCCAAGCTTGAAGTAGGTCGATCCTTTTAAAAGATTAGTAGATTTCAAGGGCTATGTAAACACTCCAGAGGCCTGCGAAATAAGGGTTCCAGGTTGATCTGAGCGCCACCCACCTTGCGCCGATTTCCGAGAATCATCTTGCATCATCAAGATTTTGCGCAACCCTTCGCAAATCGAACGGTTGCACTCGGGGAATCACTAAATTTATGAAAAACTCTTGGATGGCCCCGCTCGGGGCTTTGGTTATCGGGGCCGCTGCTGGCTTCATTTCAGGCAGAAACACCTCTCCCTCCACTGCTGGAAATGGACCCGACGAGGCATCGCCACAAACGCGGAGTTCTTTGCGGAAAGATGGCGCATCCGCTGAGCCAGAGAAAAAATCCTCGCGCAAAATCGACCCCACCTCGATCTCGCGGATGGCGGGTAATTCCAATCGCATCCAAGCATTGTTGGAATTTTACGCGGGCCTCAGCCCACAGCAATTGGCCGAAGAAGCCGCGAAACTTGAGAATCTGCCGATAAATGAGCGGTTGGTGGCCTCGTTCCTTCTGTTCGGGCGTTGGGCGGAGGTGGATCCCAACGCTGCCATGGCTTTCTCTAACACCATGGGAATGGCCGGTGGTTTCGTCCGCCCCACCATCCTCCAGAGTTGGGCAAGCGTGGATCCGGTAAACGCTGCAAAATACTATCTCCAAAATCCCCGCGAGTTCGCGATGATGGACATGATGGGCGGTGGCCGTGGCCCGATGGGCGGGCAAGGTGCCTCATCGATCATCGCTTCCGAGTGGGCTCGCCAAGACCCGGCTGCGGCGATGGCTTGGGCCAGTGCATTGACGATAGGAAAAGGCCAGGCCATGACCTCCGTGGTGAGCGAGGTGGCAAAAACAGACCCGAAAAAGGCGGCTGAAATGCTCTCAAAACTGGACCCCGCGGATCGGGCGGGTGCCTATCGTGCGGTGGCATCCCAATACGGAGCCATGGATTTCCCGGGGGCCGACGTGTGGATCCAATCGCTGCCAGCAGGGGAGCAAGCTGAAGCCCGTGCCTCTGCGATCCGTGGTCTTGCGAGCAAGGATCCTCGCGAGGCTCTCGCCCAAGTGAACAAAATGGCCGATGGGGATGGCAAGGATCAGGCCGTGACGGCGATGGTGAAGGATCTGGCCCGGCTCGATCCTCAAGCGGCATCCCTTCTTGTAAACTCGCAGAAAAACGAAGAGTCAAAGCGCGAGGCCCTGCGCGAACTCATGCCCACCTGGACGAATCAAAACCCTAAAGCCGCCCAAAATTACATCGAAACTCTGAAGCCTGGCCCAGTGAGGGACAGCGCGGCGCAGGCTTGGGTCTTTTCCAACACCACCAGCCCGCCGACTGAAATCATGCCGATGGCCGAGTCCATCACGGATGATGGCGACCGCGCACGCTCGGTAGGAATGGCTGCAATGCGGTGGATGCGCGAGGATGAGACAGCGGCCAAGACCTATGTGGAAAGTTCAACTGCCCTTCCCGAAGATGCCAAGAAACGCCTGATGGATGGTGGCAGCTTCTGGGGCGGGGGCAGAAACCGATAAATTCGAGTTAGATGTCAATTTCCCCCTCGAACACGAAATCGGCAGGGCCGGTCAGCGTGACGTTTGTGAATCCACTCTCGTTGGTTTTCTCAAAGCCGATTTCCAAGGTATCGCCACCTTCCACATCCACCTTGATGGGGGAGGGGGCACCGGTTAGGAGATGGTGCACGAGTGCTGCGGCGACCATTCCCGTGCCACAGGCGAGCGTCTCATCCTCCACACCACGTTCGAAGGTGCGGATGGTGATATGATTTGGCGCAAGCACCGCTGCGAAATTCGCATTCGTCCCCGCTGGAGCAAAAGCTTTGTGACGGCGAATTGTGCCGCCGTGAGTGAAGACATCGAATTCATCCAAAGCCTCCGCATCAGGTAAAAACGCCACCGCATGGGGCACACCCGTATTGACGAAATGCAAAGGGGCGTCAAGTCCGGGCACGCTTGCTCCCGTGTTGAGTTTGAGGTCTTTTGGCTCTGACATCGCGATGCGCACATCGTCTCCGATCATTTCCGCGCCGAGGGTGCCGGCGATGGTCTCGAAGGTGACTTTCTTCAGAACAATTTCCCCAAGATGCGCGGTGAAGCGGCCAAAACAACGTGCACCGTTGCCACACATTTCCGCTTCGCCGCCATCGGCGTTGTAGTAGCGGAAACGGAAATCCGCGCCCTTCTGGGCGGGTTCCACAGCAAGTAAGCCGTCGGCTCCGATGCCACGATTGCGATCACAAAGCGCGGCAATCGGGTCGGTATCCAGTGCTGCGGAAAGAGAGAGATCGCGATTGTCAACGATGATGAAATCGTTGCCAGCGCCGTTCATTTTGAAAAAGTGGAGTAGCATGGTGGTAAATATTTGGAGAGCGAAAATCAGGCTTTGGTCGCGGCGATGAGAGGGGCTGCGAAAACACGCACGGCCTGCGCGGCGGTGCCGGGGTGAAGTTCCACTTGCTTGACGATGGCGGAGCCTACAATCACGCCATCCGCCGCACCGGCAACCAAGGCCGCTTGTTCGGGAGTGGAGATGCCGAAGCCGACGCAGACGGGCACTTCGGTGTGGGCCTTGATGGAGGCCACGAAGTTGGCAATGTTCGCGGAGGGTGCGCCATGGGAACCTGTCACACCCGTTCTTGAAAGCGCGTAGATAAAACCTTCCGCGGATTCCGCCAGAAGCTTCACCCGCGCGGGCGGGGTGGTGGGGGCGATGAGACGGATTTGCTTGAGGCCCGCCCCTACGGAGAGATCCTTGTTGAGCGCAGCTTCATCCGGAGGTAGATCCAACAAAAGAATACCATCCGCACCCGCCGCAGCGGCATCGTGGTGGAACGCTTCAAAACCATAGGTGAAAATGGGATTCAAATAGGTGAAGAGCACAATCGCCGTTTCATGGGTTTCACGGAATCGACGGATCAATTCAATGACCCGAAGCGTGGTCATTCCCGATTTGATCGCACGTTCCGCAGCCATCTGGTTGACGATGCCGTCGGCAAGCGGATCAGAGAATGGCAAGCCTAGCTCGATGATATCCGCTCCGGCATCTGCGAGTGATTTGATGATTTCCAAAGAGACTTCAAAATCAGGATCGCCAGCGGCCACATAGGCGACGAAGGCTTTTTGCTTGCTTAGACGGAGGCGGAGGAACGTGGCATCAATGCGGTTTGACATGGGTGGGGAAAAGATGGGAGTGAGAGGTTAAAAGTTATAAGTTAGAAGTTAGAAGTTAGAAGTTAATTGTGAAGGTATTGTCTTTTAACTAATAACAAATAACTCTTCACTAATAACCCCCAATCACCTCTGTTTGGCGAGTGTTTCGCAGGATTTGATATCGAGTTTTCCCGAGGCGAGTACCGGGATTTCTTTGACCGGAATGATTTGCTTGGGGCACCAGAGGGACGAGAGCCCTTCGTCCAACAATTTGTAGCGCAGGTCGATGCATTCCTGCTCCAGAGCGGGGCCGGCGATGCAGGAAAGCAGGAGGATGGCTTCGCCTTTTTGCTCGTCCGGGATACCGACGACGGCAATTTTGCGCTCGGCCTCGGAATCGAGACCGAGCACCTTGTTGATGGCGGCCTCCACCGTCTCGTGTGGGACCATTTCACCGGCGATTTTTGAGAAACGGGAGATGCGGCCTTCGATGTAAAGGAAGCCATCTTCATCAACCCGTCCGACATCGCCGGTGCGGAACCAGCCGTCTTCTGTCAGGACTTCTGCGGATTTTTGCGGATCGCCCAGATAGCCGCCGAAGACATTGGCAGCTTTGAGCCAGATGAGTCCTTGTTGGCTGATGGGGATGGCTTGATCCGAGGCTGGATCCGTTAGTCTGATAGCGATGCCGGGGAGCAATTGGCCGACCGAGCCGGGGCGGGAAGAGGGCATCACCAATGCGTGATCCTTTGCAATCAGATCAGGGAGATTGACGTTGGTGGCGGGTGAGGTTTCGGTAAGGCCATAACCTTCCTGCGGCCGAATCCCGAATTTTTCCTGGAATGCGGTGGCAAGTGATTGAGGGAGCTTCTCGGCACCCGTGACCACGAGCTTGAGCGAGGCGAGCTGCGAGGGCTCGATGCGCTTCATGTAGCCACGCAGGAAAGTGGGGGTGGAGAGGAAGACATTGATCTGGTGGAGGGCGATGAGCTCCGCAAGGCGCTTGGTCTCCAGCGGACTGGGGTAGGTGACGAGATTCACGCCCTCGATGACGGGATACCAGAGCGTTACGGTGCAGCCGAAGGAATGGAAAAGAGGCAGGCAGCCGAGAATGGTGGAGCTCGCGGGCAGATCGAGACGCGAGCCGAATTGACAAACGTTGGCCAGCACGTTGCGATGGCTGAGCACCACGCCCTTCGGCTCGCCGGAGGAGCCGGAGGTGAAGAGAAGCGTGGCTTCATCCTTGCCCTTGCGGCGGTCCGTGCCCAGTAGAAGCGCAAGCACGGGGGTGGGCAGAATTTTCGAGAGCACAGCCCAGGCGATGATTTTTTTCTTAAGAGTGGGGAGGACCCGTTCGATGAAAACGAGGTCTCTGTTAGGTGGCCATGGGAAGGAGGAAACTTTTCTAACAAAAGCATCCGCCGTGATGAAGCGATCCACATCCGCCTGGCGAATGCTGGATTTGATGGATTCATGGCCCGCAGTGAAATTGAGGTTTACGGGAACTTTCCCGGCGAAGAGAACTGCGAGATTGGCGATGAGGCCAGCCTTGCCCGGAGGCAGGACGATGGCGACACGGGTTTTATCCGTCTCAGCCTTGATGAACTTGGAGAAGGTAATGGCCACGGCGAGGATTTTGCCATAACTCAGCTCGGAATCATCAGAACCATCCTTGATGCGATATTGGGCGGCGTTTTTCTTGAGGCCGGCGAGAAGAACGGTGGCGAGAGACTTTTGGAAGAGCGGGCGGGTGGCATAGGCAGCTTCGGCAGCTTCGAAGAGAGATTGTTGGAAGCTGGCCACATTCGCCTGATTTGCGGCGATGGGCTTGCCAATGGAAAAGACTGCAAGAGGGAGCGAGCTTGGATTTTCAACGCTGAGACAAGATTGCCGCGGACTATCGATGGCGACGGGGAGAATGGGCAAATTGAACGCGCAAAGGACCTTGAGATGGGAGGCGGGAATGTGATTGGGGGTGGCACTCCGAGCGATGGCGCGGGCAGGCACATAGATGAGGATGCCACCGTTTTCGAGATAAGCGGAGAGCTGGAGGCCGGCGGTGGCAGGCGCGGCATCCTCAATGGAAAACATGGCTCCAGAGCCGGATTTCTGGAGGTATTGGCTCACTTCCGGGCTGAATGATGAGCTTTCTTCGACAAACCAAGCGACTTTTCTGCCTGAAAAGATTTTTTCGAGAGGGGCGAGCAGGGTGAAATCGAGATGGCCCGGGATGACAAGACAGCCGGTGGAAGGAATGAGTTCCTTGTTGAGAACTTGGATCGAGGAAGATGACATCAGCGGAGAAGCGTTTAGGTGAAAAGGCCCGAGACCTTGGTTCGCGAGGATTTAGCAGGGTTTTCCTTCAGCTGGCACGGATATTTTCCGGGAAATGACAATGATCTGTGAATGGATGCGCAACCTGTCCAGAAACGAGGTGAAAATCCAGAAACCGGCCTAAAGTTCGCGCTGGGGAACGACGATGAGAAATTTCGTTTCCCGGCCAGGAACCGAGGTGACGCCGATGCTGCCGTGGTGGGCCTCGATGGCCCGCTTGACGATGGAGAGGCCCAGGCCGGTGCCTTTGATTTCCTGCTGCGAGTGGTGTTTTTCCACTCGATAGAAGCGGCGGAAAATATGCGGCAAGTCCGCGCTCGGGATGCCCACCCCGTTATCCGCCACCCAGATGTGGAAATCGTTACCGGAAGCCTCGCAGCCGATTTCGACTTTCAGGCCATCGTGAGGGTTCTGTTTGAGGGCGTTTTCCACCAGATTGAAGAGGACCTGGGTCCAATAGAAACGATCCCCGAGAATCATGATGGCCTCATCCGGCATGGTGATGCGAATGTGAGCTTTTTGATTGCGGATGAGGGATTCGAGGCGTTCGAGAATATCGTTGATGCAGGAGCGGAAACGGAAGGGCTCAAGCTTGATGGCGCTGGCTTCACCCGATTCCAGGCGGGAAATGACCAACATGTCCTCGACGATGCGGGAGATGCGGTCGGCGTGCTTGCGCATGACGGTGAGGAAGCGCCGTGATATCTCCTGGTCTTCCAACATCCCGTCATCTAACAGATTTTCGAGATAGCCATTGATGATGGCAAGCGGTGTGCGCAATTCGTGTGACGCATTTGCCACAAAGTCTTTGCGGATCTGCTCGATTTGATGTTCAGCGGTGACGTCTCGGATGATCACGCGGGTGAGGGGGCTGCGTTCTGAGGAATCGAAAAGAGGAGCGGCATCAATGATCCATGCATTGACGCCACGGTTTTCCTGATCCCCGCGGGGTGAGGTTTGCTGGGGGAGAAGGACGCGGGATTGCTCGGGCTTGCCGGTTTCAAGGCAACGCAGGAGAGCATCGGCAAGGCGGGGATCCAGGAAAGCCTCGCGGATCGGACGATTGAGCAACTCGCGAAGGCCGAAGAGACGCCGTGCGGCTTGGTTTGCGAAGCGGATCTCGGCATTGGAATCGACGAGTAAAAAGGCATCTCCAAGGGCATCCAGGAGACTGTTGCGCTCTTCGCGGGCCTTTTTGATATCGAGATCAAAGCGAAGTTGTGCCGAGGCAAGGTCGGCTTTGAATTCCTGTTGGGCATTTCTTTGTCGAAGGAAAAAAATCGCGAGAGCGGAGAGGGCTGCGAGGGTGAGTGAGATGCTTAGGACTTCGATCATTCGGCGACTTTTGATATGCAATAGCCGAATCCGCGCACGGTTTCAACCCAAGATCCGTGGACACCGAGTTTTTGCCGGAGGCGCTTCATGTGGGTATCGAGCGTGCGGCTATGGGATGCATCGCTGTAGCCCCAGACGGTGCGGAGAAGGTCGTTGCGATCCTGCGGTCTGCCGGGGCGTTCGCAAAGGAAGAGGAGGAGTTTGAATTCAGTGGCCGTGAGATCGGAAGGCTCGTTGTCGAGGTAGAACTTCAGCGCGTTTTTATCAAACCGAAATGGCCCGTAAGCGAAATCCACCGATCCCGGGGCCGCTTCTGTCCGCTTGAGGATGGCCTTGACTCTGAGCATCAACTCCTTGGGGCTGAAGGGCTTTGTCAGGTAATCATCCGCCCCGACTTCGAGACCTTGAATCCGATCCTCAGTCTGTGCTCGTGCGGTGAGCATGATGACCGGGATATTGACCGTGCGGGTGTCCCTGCGGAGTTCCCGGAAAACGGCATAACCATCTCTGCCAGGGAGCATGAGATCGAGGATGATGAGATCGGGGCGTTCACGTAGGGCGATGTCAGTCCCATCGATCCCATCGTGACTTTTTAAAACTTCGTAGCCAGCGCGGGTGAGGTTAAACCCTATGAGATCGGCAATATCCCTCTCATCTTCAACAATCAGTATTCGCTGCATTTCGTCGTGAGGCTAGAGGGTGTCTGCCGCTCAACAAT
>JBBRIB010000114.1:0-8207 GCA_038221745.1 Verrucomicrobiales bacterium | reverse complement strand
TTGCCGCCGGTGTTTCCACCTGGCTCAAAACCTACTGGCCCGCCATCGAATGTGTGGGCGTGGAAGGCGAGGGCCAAGCCTGCATGAAGGCCGCCCTTGCGCAGGGCGCACCCTGCTCGCTCGAAGCCGTGGATCTCTTCTGTGATGGCACGGCTGTTAGAAAAGCGGGCGACCTTCCCTTTGAAATCTGCAAGAATTCCCTGAGCCGCATCGAAACCGTGACCAATAATGAAGTCAGCCAGGCGATCCGACTCTTATGGGAAGGGCTACGCTGCATTTCTGAACCCTCGGGTGCGATGGGTCTTGCCGCAGTTCTCAAAAACCGTGAAAAACTCATTGGTAAGAAAGTCCTCGTCATCCTTTGCGGTGCGAATATCGATTTCCTTCAGCTCGGCCTGATCGCCCAGTCCGGCACCGCTGCCGCAACCACCAGCCGCACCCTGCGCGTGCGCATCCCGGAGCGGGCCGGCACCATGCTTGAATTGCTGGACAACTGCTTCGTCGGCCTCGACATCGCGGATTTCCAATACGGCAAAACCCACGAAGAAGAAGCCTGGCCCGCTTTCACCATCCATAGTGACGACCCTGCGATTCTGGCCGCGTTGCCCAAAAGGTTGGAAGACCATGGCTTCGCCTGGCAGGACCTGACAGGCGCGGTGGACATCACCTTCCGCGCCATCCCCTTGCGCGGTGATTTACTCCAGAACCCCGCGTTCCTCCGCCTCGATTTCTACGAGCGCCCGGGGGCCCTGCATGATTTCCTCAACCAGCGCATCCGCGGCAATGCCAGCCTCTGTTACTTCAACTACCGCCAATCCGGCGAACGCATCGGCCGCGCCCTCATCGGACTGGATTTCCCATCTCCCTTCGAGCGGGATGCCCTCCTCATGACCATTCCCAGACATGGCGAAGGCTACCGGCTTTGTGAAATCCTTGACAGGGAAACCACCCGCCGGCTTGCGGCGGTATAGCACTTTGTAACTTGCCTCCCTGTCGTTCCCGTTGGCATCCGATCTGCGGCGGAGGTGGCGCACTACCGCCGGAAGCGCATGCCATAGGAACGCGAAAGGCCCGCCCCGGTGAGGGGGGGCCGGCTCTATTTGTCGCCCGGCTTCCCCCCTATCTCACGCGGCCTACGGCGAGGCCGCAACACCATGCCAACGACGGACCTTACTCGCAAAAATTCGGGTGGTGCAGAATCACCCCCTTCCTTACTCGATGTATCTTTGCCAATGGAAGCATCGTAAGCCGCATGCTGGAGAACTTTCTTTATGCATCTCAAGTCCGATCCCAATAGATGATTTGTAGGGTTTCACCCTAATGGACTATGCAGCATGTGATCTTAAGTTCGAATCCTTAAGCCGAGTTCGGCCCTTCTGCTGAATCGTTTGAATCGTTTGAATCGCAAGAAAGTCACAGCGACTTCGATTTCACGACACAAACAACGGACCATATCAATTAAAATCATGAAAATATCACTTCTCTTTTCCGCACTTTTCTGCTCGCAACTGCACGCCGCTTTTCCGCTTGCTTGCAATACCGTGGAAGCAACCTCTCTTTCGCAGGTTACCATGATTACAGACACTCCCCAGGGAACCATGTATAGGTATCGGATCCGAGTGAATATCAACACCTTACAAGCCACAACAGCGATGGGTTTCGAGGTCAGTGCACCCACCTTGGCATCACTTGCTACCACCTATTCCTTCTCAAGCGGCCCAATCATGGCCCCTATGGGGATGGATGATACGTTCATCACCATCGCGGAATCCAGCATCCCGGCACCAGGGACTTCATTTTCACCAGACAACAATGGAGCTATCGATATAACTTCCTCTCTCTTCGCAGAAACGATTGTCTTCAGCTTTTGCCAACCCTACCAAAGCTCGGATCTTGTTTTTATCGCCAAGGCGGGACGCACTTACAATACGGCGAGGTCGCTTGATTTAAACTCTTGGGAGACTGTCGAAAGCATCAGCCCGAACGCTGATACTGAAATCTGGCGTCCGCAGCTTATGCTTCAATCCGTGCCTGCCCCCATGAACGAGTTCTATCGGGTGACCGCCGACTGCACCGATCAAGTCGATTGCAATGCGGAACAGGCTCGCCTACAGGAATCTGTTCTTTTTCTTCGCAACAAGTTTGAATCCTCTGCTGGCGGAGGCATCGTGCCGCTGCCAGCGCCGCCGATCAACAGCGCATCTCCTAGGATCGTTGGCATACCGAGGTTTGGAAACATGCTAAGCATCAATCCGGGAGCGTGGAGCAATACACCGGACCTTACCTATCAGTGGAAAGTCAATGGCTCGACAATCACCGGACAAACAGCAGCCACATTTTTGGTGCCTAACAACATTGGCGATACCATCACGGCCACTGAAACCGCAACAAATGCCGACGGCAATGCCTCGCAAACCACACCTGGCGTTGTCATCGCCGGGGCACTTCCCCCGTCTTTGGTGATTTATGACAAAACAAACCATATTTGGGTTGATAACGATGACGACACCGATGTTTACCTGACCGAGTTCGTGATGTCGCTGGCAAGCGCCGGCGACATAAAGCTCAAGGGAATCTCCACCACAACTAGTACAAACACAAACGGTTACAACCCCTTGATATCCAACCAACTTGCCGATAGTTTTGCGAGCGGCAGACTGCTTGATGTAAATTTGGGACTGACTGCGGGTTTTCGTAATATTCCAACTCCCACACCCATACTGAAGGGAAACATCGCGCGGCCCTCGAACGGGCAGATTGACAGCAGCATCGCACTGAACTCATTAACGGGGCGGGCGATCTTGGCGGCAGCTAATGCCGCGTGGCAGGAAACGGGCAAGCCGCTTGTTTTTATTTCCGGAGGATCACTAACCGCCGTGGCCGATGCTTATCTTCTCGACCCGACTCCCGGAAAGGTTGTACAATCAAGAATCATTATTGCCTGGCTCGGGGCCAATAGCGCGGACATGCGCCACTATAACTCCTGGTCCGATGGGTGGGCGGCTTACATCGCACTGACTAAATTCGATTCCATGGTGTATCCTCTAAACATTCCAACCATGGAGGCCATGGCACCTGTTGTCCTCAAGTCGCGAATTTTGACTGATTTGCCGGATAGTGTGCTGAAGGGCAGACTTTTTGCCAAACAACATTCAAACGGACTGCCGGGGGGCATTGATGCCGATTCTCCGCCGGCCGTGGCGATTATGGCGCCGGACTATGTCGTAGCGGTCACACGGATGCAAGTTTCTGGCCTGGAGGACTATGCGGAACAAGGAACCTCTCATAGAGTTCCAACCCTGTCAGTCAACGCCTCGGGTAGAATCAGGATGGTGACCGTAGTAAACCAAAGCAAGGGCACGGAGGAATGGTGGCGTGCCATGACAGACACGGATGCCTATGTGCCGCCCCATACAAAGTCCATCGTAACGGTTGATAATTTCAATCGCGCGAATCTTCCTTCCCTTGGGACGGGCTGGAGGGCGATTGGCAGCTATCTTAGAAATGAAATCGTTTCAAACGCAGGCGGTAAATCCGTCGCAGGCGTCGGCCTTGACATGCGCACTGAAGCCCACGCGAATGACCAATATGCCTCGGTTGTTTTTAACTCAGTTGGTGCCAACAAATACCCTGGTTTCATGGTGCGCGCCACGGCCCCCGGAGCCCTGCTGTCAGGAATGATGCTGGTTTCGGTTCCTAGTTCTGCCCCAACCTTTGGAATGTTGCTGCAATCTTGGGAAAACGACGTGAAAAAAGATCTTCTTTACATGCCTCAGGCGGTCGCGGGAGATACTTGGGAGCTTAGGGCGATTAATACAAATTACAGTATCTGGCGAAAGCGTGCCGGCCAAGCTGACTTCAATCTGATGGGCGTACACAACAGTAGCGTTCAAACGTCGGGCGGGGTTGCGATGGTAAATTACAATGGGTCCGCAACACCTTTGCTCAATGACAATTGGGAGTCTGGAACAATCACCTACGAGCCGTAGGCTCGGGGATCGCCGGGCGAACAAAACAGCGGGTTGAACGGCTAACACATTCAGGTCAATCAGCCTGCCGGGCGAACCATTCTTTGGTCTGCGGGCGATTCAGCAAGACCAAGGTGAGTATCGGATAGAGGCACGAAAGCAACACTCCTCCGATCGCACTTCCGACCATGATGCCGGACATGATGCCTTCCATTCCACCGGGAACAGAGGATTTAGGCATCATGCCGGACGCCATGGTGTTCATCGCAGGGACAAGAATCGTTACTGTTAAAACCAAATTCACGGCCTTCGCCCCCAGTGAAGTGTAGGCATAGCGGTTCGACCACTTCAGGCCATCCCGCTTCTTTTTCAGCATGCGGATACCCGCAAGGATCATTGGAACCGCCACGATCAGGGAAAGAAGCCCACCGGCCAAGGACATCGGCTGGACCTTTTGCTGCATCTCCATCTGCGCCTGAATTTGGCCTTCCATTTGCGGAGTGTGAGGCATCATCTTCAAAAATGGATTGCCAAACACCGCGATGAAAAGCGCCCACAGCGCGGTCATGATGCCGATTCCCGCAAACACGAGGTGCATGATCGCAAGGACCTTCACCACCGGAGGATCTCCCATCATTTGGAACGGAATCGAAGGCGGCCCTTGCGGCAAGGGTGGTTGATAAGGAGAAAGATGGTTCATCACCCAGCGAGCCAACAAAATCGATACCCATCTGTCGAGAAATGGATCGCACCCGCCTGACAGCTGCTAAGAGTTGTTTTCTAGGAAAAATTGCGTGCAAGGCACCATTCTTTGGTGCTAGAAAACGCGCAACCCAGTCGTTTTCAAGCCATGCCTCGCGTCACCATCCAAGTTCCTGAAAGAAGTTCTCAGCCTTATCGGTTCAATTTGGATCGTCAGGTGGTCACCCTTGGGCGGGGCGATGAAAATGATATCCTTGTCGATTGTGGCTCTGTTTCAGTGAATCACGCGGAAATGCGCAGAGTCCTAGGCGGCTACGAACTCGTGGATCTGGGATCCACCAACGGCATAAAACTCGATGGCGTCAAACAGGCGGTCATTCCCCTTTACACCGGGGCCGATGTCAAACTCGGCGAGGTGGAATTCGGCTTCCTGTTGACGGATGAAGAACTTGTCGCCCTTTCCCGTGAGCAAGGTCACAGGCAGGAAGCCGCACCTGAGGCAGAAGCTTTGGATCAGCAGAAAAATTTCCCGCCCAAACGCGCCATCGATCAGGAACCAAAAAGCAGCGCTCTTACCTTCGGCGCAGTCTTGTTCTTTTTGATTCTAGCAGCCTGCGCCTTCTTCGCCGGCCTCGCCATCCGCCATCAACAGGAAACGGGAAAATCGCTGATCGAGGCCATCCAAGGGAAATATCTGGGTGACAAGAAAGCCGCACCACCGCGAGCCATCCCAACCGCCGAGCCAGCTTCCACGCCCTGAACTGCAGGTGTGCATTGGCTTGCGGATTTCCTGAAAACACTCCATGGTCCCCCCATGTTCCGCCGGACCTTTCTCCTTGCTTCACTTGCCTTGGGCGCGGCTGCCTCCGCGCAATCCTACGCCCCCATCACCGAGCGCCCGCCCGCCATCGCCCGGGAGTTCCGCGGTGCGTGGATCGCCACCATTTACAATATCGATTGGCCCAGCTCGCCCGGCCTCAGCGCCGCTGCCCAACAAGGCCAGCTCCGTGCCATCCTCGATAAGGTGGCGGCCTTGAAAATGAACGCCGTCATCTTCCAGGTCCGCCCCCAGTGTGATGCCGTCTATCAATCTGCCATCGAGCCTTGGAGCGCCTCACTCACCGGCACCATGGGCGGCTCGCCCGGCTATGATCCCCTCGCCTTCTGCATCAAAGAGGCCCACGCCCGTGGCATCGAGGTTCACGCCTGGTTCAATCCATTTCGGGCGCTTTCAAACAACTCCCAACAGGTCGCCAGAAACCACGTCACCCGCGTGGCACCACAGATCACCAAGCGCTTCGGCAACATGACCTGGTGCGATCCCGCCGAGCCGGACACCCGCGCCCGCGCCCTCAACGTGATTCTGGACGTGGTCCGCCGTTACGATGTGGATGGCGTGCATTTGGATGATTATTTCTACCCCTATCCTGCCGGTGATCTCCGCTTCCCGGATGGAAAAAGCCCGGCCCAGCGGCGCTCATACATCGATGGTTTTGTCAGCAATCTCTATTCTGCGGTGAAGCGTCGGAAACCTTGGGTCCGCGTCGGCATCAGCCCCTTCGGCATTTGGCGTCCCGGCGTCCCGGCTGGCATCGAAGCCGGCATCGATAGCTACGAACAACTCGCCGGAGACTCCCGGAAATGGCTCAAAAACGGCTGGGTGGATTACCTCGCGCCCCAGCTCTACTGGCGTATTTCCCCGCAGAAACAAAGCTACGCCGCCCTCTTGAGCTGGTGGCGTGAACAAGGCACGCGCCCCGTGTGGCCGGGCATCGCCACCTCGCGTGTAAACTCCTCGGAAGATCCCGGCCGCCCGGCATCTGAGATCACCAACCAGATCGATCTCAGCCGCAAAATTGGCAAAAACTGGAATGGGCACATCCATTGGAGCGTGAAAAGCCTGATGAAAAACCAAGGCGGCATCGCCACCAAACTTGCCGCCAGCTACACCCAGCCATCCGCCATCCCGCCCATGCCATGGCTCAGCAACAAGGCTCCCGCCGCGCCGGGCGTGAGCGCCTCGCTTAACGGCGGAAGCACCAACGTGAGCTGGGAAGCCGCCGGAGACACCTCGAAAATCGCCGTCCAAGCCCGCATTGATGGCACTTGGCGCACGGTGAAAATTTCCCCCGCCCGGGCCACCGGAATCACCTGCCCACGCGCCGATGCCATCGCCGTCACCGCCTTTGATCGCTTTGGCAACGCCAGCCCGCCGAAGGTCCTGGGCCTGAAGTGAAATTACGACCGAGGAGACCCGATGCACCTTGCTGGCCTTGGTCCCGGACGGAGACCGCAAGCCATCGCCATTGGAGGTTGAAAGCAAACGGCATCTGGCTGAACCGGCTTTTTTCGTTCATCTGTCCTAGCCAGTCCGAGTAATCAAAAAACCCCTCGTTTGAGGGGTGGCGGTCTTTAAGAGACGCGGCTATTGTGAAACTTTAGAGATCAACGCTTGATGCCTGTCGTTGTCAAAATCCCACCACGTGGATTCCTTGAATTAATTCGCAAAAACCTGACAACATCCACCCCTATGAGCCATACGGCAGTTCTGATGAGATCCCAATCCCTTTCACCAACCTTCTTGGCCCCACAACCATGGTCAATGATCGCCGTTGTTACAGCACGCCCGGCTCATTCGGCCACTTCAAATCGAAACCCATGAAGCATATCTCCACAGTCCTTTTCATCCTCCTCGCAAGCCTTTATACACTAAAGGCTTCCCAGCTGGAGAAATTCCTTTGGGCGGACGTGGTCGTTTATGGTGATTCGCCCTCGGCATTTATCGCCGCGATCGAACTGGTAGAGAGCAACCACGATGTTCTGTTGGTATCACCGGTCATGAATATCGGCGGAATGATGGTGGAGGGACTTGGTAATCAAGACATAGATTCCAGAAGTGGAAACGGCGCTCCCATCGGTGGACTCGCCGCCGAATTTTACTTGAGAATCGCCCGCGCCTATTTACCCGGAACGAACACCCCCAGGTATTCTTTTGAAGCCAAAGTCGCACAAACAGTAATCAATACCTGGCTTGCTGAAAAAGGTGTGAGACAACTGCGTGGTAAGCGAATCTCCGAGGCTCCCGGAGCAGTGACCAAGGAAAACGCGCGAATCACCAGCTTCTTGCTCGAAGACGGCACAAGGATCGCAGGAAGGATTTTCATCGATGGCACGGTGGAAGGAGATTTGATGGCCTTTGCAAACGTATCTTACGCTTGGGGCAGAGAGGGAAATGCCAAATATGGGGAAAATTTCGAAGGGGTGGTCAATCCATCAACCAAAGATCAATATAACGTAAACGTGGACCCCTATGTAATCCCGGGCAATCCCGCCTCAGGCGTCCTCACCGGAGTACAAAACCAAACAATCGGGGTGAATGGCGCGGCCGATCGCAGCGCGATGGGATTTTGCTTCCGGCTGCCACTTACCAAAAATCCAGCAAACAAGATCCCGATTACCGCACCAGCAAATTACAGTGCTTCCACTTATGAACTCTACCGCCGGTTTCTCGCAGCCGGAGGCATGAATGATTGGCTC
>JBBRIB010000113.1:0-8209 GCA_038221745.1 Verrucomicrobiales bacterium | reverse complement strand
CAATACGGCGAATGCTTCGGCCCGGGCAAGCACTCGCTGGTCACGGAAAACATCCCCATCCTCACCAAGCTCAAAGGCTGGAAATATGGTTTCCAATCCCCTTTCAAGGCGGATGTTTATTACGTCACCACCCGCCTCTTCACCGGTAACAAATGGGGCACCGCCAATCCCATCATGATGCGCGATGCGGACTTCGGCATCGTCCGCTTGCGCTCCTTCGGCACCTTCGATTTCAAAATCGTTGATCCGCCGCTCTTCCTCAAAGAAGTCGCCGGCACCGATCACCATTTCCGCTTGGACGAATTTGCCGATACCATGCGCTCGCGCATCGTCAGCGTCTTCAGCGATGCGCTCGCCTCCTGCGGCGTGCCCGCCCTCGACGTGGCCGCCCGCTACACCGAACTCGGCGAAGCCCTGCTGCCCCTCATCAACCCACAAGTCACCTCGAAGTATGGCATCGAGATCACCAGCTTCCTCGTGGAAAACGTCTCCGTCCCACCCGAAGTGGAGGCCGCCATCGATAAGCGCTCAAGCATGGGTGCCATCGGCAATCTCAACGATTACGTGAAATTCCAAATGGCCGAATCCATGACCAAAGGCGGAGCCGATGGCGGTGGCTCGCCCGCCGCCGCCGCTGGCCAGATGGCCATGGGCTTCGGCATGGCCCAGGAAATGATGAAATCCATGCAATCTCAACCCCCGCCGCTTCCGGGTGGTGCGGTTCCGGCAGCTGTCACAGCAACCGGCATCCCCGAACTTCTCAGCCCCGCCCAAGCTGCGGAAATTCTCGGCGTTTCCGAGGCCGATGTGATCTCCTCCATCGATGCGGGCGACCTCAAAGGTAAAAAGATCGGCAGCTCCTACCGCATCACCCGGGCCGCGCTGGATGCCTTCCTCGCGGAGTAAAAATCCCAGCCATGGCCGAAGTCAGCGCACTGCGTAAACATCCCTGCCCCGAGTGTGGCGGGGATGCGGAGTGGAACGCGGCCAAAAAAGCCCTCGCCTGCCCCTACTGCGGCACCGTCGTCCCATGGTCCGATGGGGAAAATCCTCTGGGTGCCACCATCACCGAGCACGACCTCACTTCCACCCTCGCCGCCTTCAAAACCGAAAACCGCGGCCTCCTCACCGAAACCAAATCCGTAAAATGCGAGAGCTGCCAAGCCATCAGCATATTCGATTCCACCCGCACCGCCCAGCGCTGCGATTTCTGTGGCTCCCCCTCGATCATCCCGGTGGACGATCTTCGCGATGCCATCACTCCGGAAAGCCTCCTACCCGCCGTCATCCCTTCCACCCAAGTCCGCGACCTCCTCAAAACATGGTATGGCAGCCGCTGGTTCGCGCCAAACAAACTCAAACGCGCCGCCCTCACAGACACCCTGCACGGCATCTATCTTCCCTACTGGACTTTTGATGCCCATGTCGATGCCCGCTGGACGGCCGAGGCCGGCTACTACTATTACGAGACCGAAACCTATCGCGACTCCAACGGCAAGACCGCCAGCCGCCAAGTGCGGAAAACCCGCTGGCAAAATGCCGCTGGCCAGATCGCCCACTTCTTCGATGACGACCTCGTCCCGGGCACCGTCGGCGTGCATTTGAAACTGCTCCGCAAAGTGGAACCCTTCCCCACTCTTAAGGACCTCAAACCCTACGAACCCGCCTTCGTCCGTGGCTGGACGGTGGAGCGCTATCAGGTCGATCTCCGAAAAGCCTCGGAAACCAGCAAGCAGCAAATGGACACCATCATCCATCAGCTATGCTCGCGGGATGTCCCGGGCGATACCCAGCGCGATCTCGAAGTATTTTCCGACTTCCAAGGCCGCACGTTCAAACACATCCTCGTCCCCGTCTGGCTCACGAGTTATACTTACGGCGCGAAGTCCTTCCAAGTCGTCGTCAACGGCTACACCGGAAAAATGGCCGGCGAGCACCCGCTGAGCTGGATAAAAATCACCCTCGCCGTCCTCGCAGCACTGCTGGTGATTTTCATCATTGTCTTGCTCAATCGGAACTGAATCCAATTTCCAAAGAACATGTGTAGTTCCGCACAGGAAGATTTGTGGAAAGGAGGACAGCCGTCCCGGCCGTCTTGGCCTGCGGGCATCCTGCCTGCGGTCTCGAAAGCACAATCATATGATGCTGGTGAGTCATTGGACAAGAGCTTCGCGCTTCTCACAATGGCTTCACATTCGCCTGCACCACAGGAGTGTGGTGCCTCCCTATCCCTTACAAGTGTCAGCGCATTTTCCGGCTTGGCCACGTAGAGTCATGAAATTCAGGGATCGGATCAGGATGTCTGAAGTTGTATCAATTCCAGCCTTGTAGCCCCCTATAAAGCGTTTCATTCTAACGCAGAACTTCTCCCCATTTCTCCAGCCATTTTCCCTTTATGAATTCCCGCCTTGTCACACGCTCCTGCTTGCTCACGCTTTGGCTTTGTCTATACGGCCTGCTCAGCATGAGGACTCAAGCCATCCCGCTGGTGGGGGATACCTGGACCGCTCCGGCGGCACCCTTGACTTCACGTACGCTTTTGGGGGTTACGGTAAAAGGAACCGAATATTGGGCCTGTGGGCTTGAGGGAATCTTCAAATCCACCAATCTAACAACCTGGAGCAAAGTCACGACGAGCGGACTCAAGGATTACCTCACCGATATCCGTTGGACGGGAACTCAATTCATCGGTTCTGGCTACGGTCTCTGGACTTCGCCCGATGGTAGTACCTGGACATTAAGATTTTCAGCCTTTCCGGAAGTGGTTACCAAACTAGCCTTCCGAGGAAGCATCATCGTGGGTGTCAGCAACAGTGGCGGCATTTACCGCTCCAGTGATAGTGGAGCCAATTGGACGCGAATCACGACGCCCTTCTCCGCCGAGTTTGCTTCCATCACCGCCAATTCCACCACCTTTGTAGCCGTCGGAGGGGGTGGTGCAATTTTGACTTCCCCTGACGGTGTGGAATGGACATCGAGAAACTCCATGACCTCGGAATACCTGATCGATGTGGCAGTTATAGGCACGAAACTGATCGCTGTGGGCACGAATGCGACTCTTACGAAATCTCTCGATAACGGACTGACTTGGAGCAGCTATGCAATCAGCGGCGGCCAAGGTTTCACACTCAATGGAATCAGTGGTGATACCACGAATGCCGTGATCTGCGGCCCAAGCGGAACCATGGTGTTTACCACCGATCCTGCGAATCTAGCAACCTTTAATATCATCCAAACCCCACAATGCCAAGCGGTCACCAACCGGGTCATCAAAGGGGGCAGTGGGTGGGCTGTAGTCGGGCAGGGTGGCACGATCATGACATCGCCGAATGGAACTTCCTGGACTTTGCGCTCACCGAATTTCAGTTACAACTACATTACCTCCGTGAAATCCTCCAGCCATTTCTTGGCAGCCGGGTTCCCGGGCGATAAAATCGGCCGTTCCACCGATGGCGCGGCGTGGACATTCACAGCGATCACCCAGCCGGCCAATGATGTGCAAGCTGTCACCGCGATGGCATGGTCAACAAGCCCTCCAAAACTTGTCGTCGGCATGTCTGGCGGGAAAATCATGTCGAATACGGCGGCGGATGGCTCAGGTCTTGTCGCCCGCAACTCTGGCATAAACCAAAGGTTTTACAGTGGCTGCCACACGGGTTCTCAATTCATCATGGTGGGGCAAGGCGGCAAGTTGCTCACTTCCACAAATGGCGATACATGGGTCAGCCGCAACTCGGGTGTCACTGGCCCGATCTTCGGAGTCGCCTCCCGCGGGACTCTCCACATCGCCTGCGGCAGCGTGTCCAACCAGGCATCAACGGGTGGATTTATCATTACTTCTTCTGATGGTGTCGGATGGAGTGCGCCTTTTAACACACCAACACCTTTATTCTCAGTCGCATGGAACGGCACGCTCTGGGTCGCGGCAGGGCTGGCAGGGAGAATATACACTTCGCCGGACGGTGCCACTTGGACCGAGCGCTTCATTGATAGTGGCACAGACTTTTGGGAGGGTGACATCACCTGCATGACATGGGCTGGGGGTAACTGGCTCGGAGCCACTTTAACCGGCGATATCGTCCTCTCTGCCGATGGCCTGTCATGGAAGGTGCGTCGCGTGTCAGGCAGCGGGTCCATCAATAGTATTGCTTATGGTGCAGGCAAAGCGGTGGCTGTCGGTGAATCTGGAATCTTGCTCAACAGCATTTCTACCGCCGCCGTCATCCCTAGGATTGATGTTGTGCCGATGGCGAAAACTTTCGATTTATCGGAAATTTCAGGGATCGGCACGGTTGCAGATGGCACGCCAGTATTGAGCTACCAATGGCGGAAAGGCGGAGTGAATCTTCCCGGGAAGGACAAGGCAGTTTGCTTGTTTGAAAGCCCCAGCGCCTTGGATTCCGGGAGCTACGATATCGTGATCAGCAACGAAGCCGGTTCTATCACCAGCGTTCCCGTCAATATCCGTATCCGCGCGATTCCTCAAATCATCGAAGGGGACGGCGGAAATCTCATCGCCACCGTGGGAGGCGGTGCCACCTTCATCACCACCGCAGGCGGGGCCGGTCCCATCACTTACCAATGGTTCAAAAGCGGGAGCGGTGCTCTTGCTGGCAAGACCGCTTCCACTCTCATGTTCACCAATCTCACCGCCGCTGCGGGTGGAAACTATTACCTCGAAGCCACCAACGAATACGGCACCGTTTCCACCGGTATTTGGTCACTCACCGTCGCGCCTCCGCTTGCGACTTCCCTTGATCTTGCTCCCGCTATAAATGTAACCACTGCTGGCACACTCAATGGCTGGCTGGGCACAAATGGATTTTCCCACGATGGGATCGACTCTGGCACCTCCGGCACCACTCCGGATGGAGGAAACTCATGGATCGAAGTCACCGTCGCCGATGTGTCATCCGTGTCGTTCTGGTGGAACGTTTCCAGCGAGGCAAACTTTGATTACCTCCGATTCTCCGTGAATGGGGTGCCACAAGATTCCATCTCTGGAGCTGGGACATGGACGAAAAGAACTTTTCTTCTCAACCCATCATCCCCGCACACCCTGCGCTGGTCTTACGATAAAGATAGTTTTGCCGCTGTCGGCCAGGATCGGGCTTGGCTGGATGAAGTGAGCTTCACCCCCTCGCCAGTGGTCGATCTCCAACTCTGGGCTGCGGAAATCGATCTCCCGCCGAGCCGCCGCGGCCTCCGCGATACGAATGGACCGCTCGCGCTCGAAAACTCAGTCGCCTACGCCCTAGGCATCAATCCCCTCACCGCCACCCCGGCGTTGTTACCCGCATTAACCCGTTCGAACAATTCTCTGCTTTACAAATACACACGAAGTTTACGCGTCCCGGGCATCACCTACCAAGTCCAATGGAGTAACACCCTTTCGGAATCATCATGGTCAAGCGTCGGTGTTTTAGATGCCCCCACATTTCCAGAAATTTCCGAAGCCGCACGCACTGCCACCCTTCCCCAATCGGTCGAAACCCCAAGCATGTTCGCCCGCCTCAGGGTCTCGCTGACCGGTCCTTAATCAGCGCAACGGCGGCCCTTCATTTCCCTTCTGCTTCTCCCTTGCCCATCGTCCACCGCCTGTTTATTCTCCGCGCCCCTGCCGATGATCTCCAAATCAGTATTCCTCTACGACACCACCTTGCGCGATGGCACCCAAGGCGAAGGCTTCCAACTTTCCGGCCTCGATAAACTTCGCATCGCCGAGCGCCTCGATGCCTTCGGCGTCGATTACATCGAGGGCGGTTGGCCCGGCTCGAACCCCAAAGACATCGAATTTTTCCGCGAGGCGAAAAAACTCAAACTCCAGCACGCCAAGCTCGCCGCCTTCGGCTCCACCCGCCGCGCGGACACCCCCGTGCAGGACGATCCACAAGTGCGCCTCCTGCTCGAAGCGGAGACCCCCGTGGTCACCATTTTCGGAAAAAGTTGGGAACTGCAAGTCACTGAAGTTCTCAGAACCACGGTCGAAGAAAACCAGGCGATGATCCGCGATACGGTGGCTCATTTGGTCAAACACGGCCGCGAAGTGATCTATGATGCTGAGCATTTTTTCGATGGTTACAAAGACTCCCCTACCCACGCCCTGGCCACCCTCAAGGCCGCTGCCGAGGGCGGTGCTTCCTGCCTTGTGCTCTGCGATACCAATGGCGGCACTCTTCCCACCGAGGTCGCGGAAATTTGCAAAGCCGTCAGAGCCCACCTGCCGGAAACCCCGATGGGCATCCACACCCACAACGATTGCGAACTTGCCGTCGCCAATGCCATCGCTGCCATCGATGCCGGGGCCACCCAGGTCCAAGGCACCATCAACGGCTACGGCGAACGCACCGGAAATTGCAATCTCACCTCCGTCATCCCCATCCTCCAGCTCAAGAAGGCCACCCCAGTCGTCCCGCAGTTGGAAAAACTCCGTGAGCTTTCCTACTTCGTGGACGATGTTTCGAACAACCCCCACTTCGCCCGCGCCGCCTTCATCGGCCGCACCGCCTTTGCCCACAAAGGCGGCATGCACGTCAATGCCGTGCAAAAACTCGCCCGCAGCTACGAGCACATCGTCCCCGGCAGCGTCGGCAACGAGCAAAACATCCTCGTCTCTGAACTCAGCGGCCAATCGAACATCCTCGTCAAAGCCGCCGAACTCGGCATCCCGCTTGAAAAAGGCTCACCCGTCGCCGGTGCCATCCTCCGCCGCGTCAAAGAACTCGAAAACGAAGGCTACTCCTACGAGGCCGCCGGTGGCTCGTTGGAAATCCTCATCCGCCGCGAACTCGGCTCCTACACCAAAAACTTCGAGATCAAGGAATATCACACCAACTTCCGCCAATACCGCGATGGCCACCCGCCGGTCTGTGAAGCCACCGTCAAACTTTCCGTCAACGGCACCACCGCCCTCACCGTCGCCGAGGGCAAAGGCGTGGTAAACTCGCTCGATCTCGCCCTCCGCAAGGCCCTGCTCCCCTTCTTTCCGGAAATCGCCGGAGTTTCCCTCGTCGATTACAAAGTCCGAATCCTCGATGGCCACGATGCCACCGCCGCCAAGACCCTCGTCCTCATCGTTTCCACCGATGGCGAGAAAAACTGGGGCACAGTCGGCGTTTCAGACAGCATCATCGAGGCCAGTTGGCTGGCCCTCGTCGATGGCATCGATTTATTTCTCCAGCGTAAAAAGTAAGCTGCCGCTCACTCCTCCTCAAACTTGCGGGTAATCAGCTCGCCAAGCGCTTCAAGCGCCGCATCCGCATCCGCGCCATCGGCGCTCACGGAAATCACCGAGCCATGCCCTGCCGCCAACATCATCAGACCCATGATGCTTTTGCCGTCCACTTCTTCTCCATCCTTCTCCACGAAGACATCCGCTTTAAATCGATTGGCCGTTTTGACAAACTGCGCCGCAGGCCTCGCGTGAATACCGAGCTTGTTGAGAATGGTGAAATCTTTTTTTGCCATAGAGAGCGGCTTGCGCCGGGGGGATCATAGGGATTGATTCATGCCCCTCCAAGGCAAAAATTCCGCCGCAATTTGAAGCCCTAAATGAGCAGGCGGGTTTAAGGAAGTTGCATCGCCTGCGCCATGATGTTTTCAAGATTCACCATGCAGTGAGTCCAAAGTCATCCCTTGATTCTGCAATCCCAATTTTCAGGGCTGGACGTTTCGGTAACGATTGGCCCAAGCGTGAATCACATCTTGCTCCCCTGAAAGGTAGCGCGCTACCGCCGAAAAACGGCGAAGGCTTGTAGCCGTTTTGGAAAGAAACGAACGCGACGTGCCCCGAAGGGGCGAGGATGCGTGAGGCGCATCCGAGTCAAAGCGCACGCCAAAGGAACGCGAAAGATAGCCCAAGTGTGGCCAGTCCGGCTCTCCTCGGCATCCAGCTTTCTCCCCCGTTTGTCATGCAGCCTGCGGCGAGGCCGCGCTACCTTGCTTTTCAAAACGGCATCTCGCCCGCCAGTTCTCGGGCTTCCTCCGCCACCTTCTCCGACTCGATTTTCAACCTGACGATCTCCTGCTCCAGTTCCTCCCGCTGTGCTGAAACGATTTGGCCGATCACGGACTCGTCCTTCTTAGCGGCTTGGAAGACTTGGTAGTCGCCGCTGGCACGCAGGTCGCCCAGCGTCCGCAGGGCGCAGGGGGAGCACACGCGCCCTCGCGTGTGCCATGTCGCGCCCTCGCGGCATGGGTGGCCGGCATC
>JBBRIB010000112.1:0-8214 GCA_038221745.1 Verrucomicrobiales bacterium | reverse complement strand
GTCATCAATGGCCTCGTTTAGATCCTGGATTTCTTGATGGGATAGATGGATTTCAATCATTGGTTAAGCCAAGCATGATAGGGTGCCGGAAGACTAAGGGAAAGATCTCTTTTCCACAAATCTTGATGCGCGGCAGTATATCTATGACCGCAATATTCCAATTCTCAACTGGTATGCCTTAGAGCCAGTGGTGGCGGAAAACCCGCTACGGGGCCTTGAACTCCTGAAGGCCACTCCCCAGCCGAGGCTTCATGAATACATTGCCCGCAGAGTGGTCTCTCTCGTTCTCCAGCACCCGGCGGAAAATGCCAGCGCGATGGAGGCGCTGAGTAATCTGTTAGGAGAAAGTATTTCCGCCAAACGTGAGGTGATGCTCAACGGAATTCTTGATGCGGCAAAAGGCCAGAAATCTCTGCCTGAGCCGAAAGGATGGGCGGAAGTGTATTCCAAGCTCAAAAACGACGGACTGTCCTCCGTCCGCGAGCAAGCCCGCACGCTTGCCCTGCTGTTTGGAAGTGCCGCGGCATTGGAGGAGTTGCGTAATCTTTTGAAAAACCCTGAAGCCCCGGACGAGTCACGCAAAGCGGCCCTTGAAGCACTCGCCTCGCGGCGTGATCCGGCCTCGCTTGAGCCGCTGCTCACGCTTGCGGCAGCACCCGGCCCGTTGCGGAAGGAGGCGCTCCACGCCCTGGCGGGATTCATCGATCCGAAGATATCCAGCAGTTTGCTGGCGAGCTACCCAAGCATGACAACTCTTGAAAAATCCGCCGCCCTGAACACACTTGTCGCCCACCGCGAAAGCGCGCTCGCCTTGATGGCAGCCTTTGATTCCAAACAAATTCCGCTCAAGGATTTGGGAGCGTCGCTGGCGCGGCTCATGCAATCATTGCAACAGAAGGACATCGATCAATGGTTGAACAAAAACTTCGGAGCCCTTCATCCCAGCAATGCCACACGTCTCGCAGAAATTGAAAAATATAGAAAGTTTCTCGGGACCGGGGCGATCCTATCAGCAGATGTGAAGAATGGCCAGGCTCTCTACCAACGCACCTGTTCAGCGTGCCATGAAATCTTCGGTGAGGGTGAGCACATCGGCCCGGAGTTGCCGGGGAATTTCACGGATCTTGATTACCTCTTGCGCAATATTCTTGACCCCAATGCGGAGATTGGCCGGGATTTCCAACAAACTTATATCACCACGAAGAGTGGAAACCTTATCGTAGGGGTGTTGCTCAATGAGGATGCCAAAAGTCTGACACTCAAGACCCTCGCCAGCCCGATCACTATCGCCCTTGATGATATTGCAAAGCGCGAACTCAGCCCGCTTTCGATGATGCCGGAAGGCTTGCTCAATTCGCTTCAGGAGCAGGAAGTGAGAGATCTTTTCCTATACCTTCGTCAGTCATTCTACCCAAAAGCAATTAATCCATGAACCAACCCAAAATAAATATTGCAGTTGTTGGCCTTGGTTTCGGCTCCGAGTTTATCCCGATCTGGCAAAAGCATCCCCACACCCGTTGTCATGCGATTTGCCAGCGGGATGCGGTGAACCTCAAGCAGGTAGGCGATTACTGGGGTGTGGAAAAACGCTACACAAACTATGAGGAACTTTTGAAAGATCCGGACATCCATGCGGTGCATATCAATTCACCCATCCCAAATCACGGTGAGCAATCCATCGCTGCGCTCAAGGCGGGAAAGCATGTCGCCTGTACTGTGCCGATGGCCACCTCTGTGGCGGAGTGCCTTGAAATCATCCGCCTAACTGAAGAAACCGGCCTTGCTTATATGATGATGGAAACCGTGGTCTATGCCCGCGAATACCTTTTCATGAAACAACTACGGGATTCAGGTGAACTCGGAAAAATCCAATATCTCCAAGCGAGCCACCAACAGGATATGGATGGCTGGCCGAATTATTGGCCAGGCTTGCCACCGATGCACTATGCCACGCATTGTGTGGGGCCGGTGCTTGGCCTGGCGGGCGGCGATGCGGAGTATGTGAGTTGCTTCGGTTCGGGCACCATCCGTGATGAGCTGATAGGTCACTACGGCTCGCGTTTCGCGGTGGAAACGGCGCACATCAAGGTGCGCGGCTCGGATCTGAGCGCACGGGTGATCCGCAGTTTGTTTGATACGGCCCGCCAGTATCGCGAAAGTATCGATATCTATGGTTCCCGAAAATCCGTGGAGTGGCCGCTGATCGAGCATGAGCCGCTGGTGATCCATACCGCGAAGAAGCCCGAGCCGGAGATTCCAGAAAAAGTGATTGCGCCAGACTTCGCTGAGCGGTTGCCGGAAGCCATCCGGCATTACACGACCCAAGGCGTTTATGATTCTGATGATCACACCCATTTAAGCTTCACCCAAGGAGCGGGCCATGGCGGCAGCCATCCCCATCTCGCGCATGAGTTTGCGATGGCTCTCGTTGAGAAACGCCAGCCTTTCCCGAATGCACGCCAATCCGCAAACTGGACCTGCACCGGCATCCTCGCCCACGAAAGTGCGATGGCGGGCGGGGTGATCATGCATCTGCCAGGCGAGACATTTGCAAAATAGGCTGGAAATATGGCGGCGCCCCCTGAGTGCGCGATAGGGTCAGATTTCGATTCTTTCGGCCCGGATGGGACGGGGATGAACATAGATGGAAATCCAAAATTATCCCATTTTATCTTTGTTCATCCCCGCCAATCCGCAGCGCTATTTCCCTAAATTCTCCGAAATTAAAGCTTGAAGTTACGGTGTCGCCTAAAACCCCGCAACAGTCCGAATCTTCCGTCAGAAATGAATCGCGTGACCTTCCGATGCGAGCGTCGCCTCGTGGATCACCTCGCTCATTGTGGGATGGGCGTGAATGGTGGCGTGGATATCTTCCGCAGTGAGTTCCTGATCAAGGGCGAGGCCCATTTCCGCAATCAATTCGGTTGCGTTTTCCCCGATGATGTGGGCACCTAACAATTCACCATGTTTCTTGCCGAAGAGCAGCTTGGCAAATCCGTCCGGCTCACCCGATGCGATTGCCTTGCCGATGGCGACAAACGGGATTTTGCCGACGCGGTATTCGATGCCTTCCTCCTTGAGCGCACGCTCGGTCTTGCCGACGGACGCCACCTGCGGGTGGCAGTAGGTGCAGCCTGGGAAATTATTGATCTTGCGGGGCTTGTGGCCTGGGACATAGAGACCCTCCACGCATTGCACCGCTTCGAATGAGGCGGTGTGCGCAAGCCACGGTGGGCCGGTGATGTCCCCAGCGGCATACACTCCGGGGATTGAGGTTTCATAGCGGTCTCCCACGTTGATATAGCCACGGTCTGATAGCGCGGGCTGCATTCCACCGGGTAGCACGGGCTGAATACCGATGGCCACGAGGCAGACTTCAGCGCTGAGGATGCCGTTTTCTTTGGGGCCTTCCACGGTGAGCTCGACGTGGCTTCCATGATCCACCATGGTGGTAATCCTGGTGTTGGTAAGGCAACGGATTCCTTGTTTGATTAGGGATTTTTCCAACGCATCGCCCACTTCGTCATCCTCCACCGGAAGAATGCGCGGGGCCATCTCGATGAGAGTCACCTTGGTGCCGAAAGCATTGTAAACATAGGCGAATTCCACGCCGATGGCACCTGCGCCGATGATCAGCATTTCCTTTGGCTGCACCGCGAGGACCATCGCTTCTTTTGAGCCGATCACCGAGGTTCCATTAAAGGGCAGCGGAGGCAGGCCGCGGGCTTTGCAGCCGGTGGTGATGAGGATATCCTTGGTTTCCAACAAGGTGCGGCTGCCATCAGTGCCGACGACACCGACTTTTCCCGTGCCTTCCACCGAGCCGAAGCCGCGCACGTAATCAATGCCATTTTTTTTCAAAAGATACTCGATGCCGCCCGCGAGCCGATCCGAGACCTTGCGCGAGCGTCCGATCACCGCTGACCAATCGTAGGAAAGGCCCTCGATTTTCAAACCGAACTCAGCCGCCCGGTGGCTGAGCATGTGATAGACTTCGGCATTTTTGAGGAGTGCCTTCGTTGGGATGCAGCCCCAGTTGAGGCAGGTGCCGCCAGCGCGGTCCGCCTCGACGCAGGCGACTTTTTTTCCAAGTTGGGCAGCGCGGATAGCGGCGACGTAGCCGGCAGGGCCGCCACCGATGACAATGAGATCGTAAGCCATAAAGGTAATAAGTAGTGCAGGATTGCGGCCCAAAACTGCCGCCCGCATGACGACTTGTCAAAGATGGAAAGCGATCTCTTGCTTGTTTCTACCGAAGTTTCGATGTTCCAGAGCGATTCGCCAAGGATTGACGAAAAAGCAGGCGGATTGCCCGAAGTATCCTCCGTGGAAATTCTGCTTTAATCCCAGGAGGAAACTCTGCGTTGCGATGCGGCGGATATCGGTCCATGCTCGCAACATGCGATGGTTTTTCGTTCTAGCTTGCGCCCTGATGTCAATTGGCGTCTCTTTCCGCGCGGCTGCGGAACCCGCCCCGCAGCCCGGTAATTCCGGGCGTAGCCTCAACTCCCTGAAGACGATCGCTGAGCCGCTTTCCACCGCGCTGGCTGAGATCCCAAAGCTGCAGCAAGAGTTCACGCAGGCAGCCTCCGAGGATGCGAAACAGGAAATCCAGAAACGCATCGACACGGAGCGGGAGCGGATTCAGAAGCTCCGGGACAGTTTTAGGGACATCGTGGGCGGATCCGAAGCCGCCGAATACGAAGGCGAGCCGGCCGCAGGCTCCGGCATCCAGGAGCAGATCAGCGAACTCGTCCAACCGCTCCTGAGCGAGATCCGGGACGCCACCGCAAAGCCCCGCGAGCTGGATGCATTACGTAAGTCCCTTGAAAAATCGCTGGAACGGCAACGCGGGGGCGAGAGCGTGCTTCAACGGATCGATGCGTTGATTGGAAATACCAAGGACCAAGTGCTCCTCGCCGAACTCAGCACCACGCGTAGTCTGTGGGCGGGCCGTCAGGCCGAAGCCGTCAGCCAGATCGCCGTCAGCACGATGCAGATCGAGGACCGGACGCGCGACAGACGCTCGCTCTGGGATACCCTTTCCACGGGATTGAGCAGGTTTTTCAGGAGCAGGGGCATGAACCTCCTGATCGCGGTGCTCGCGGGGGTGTTCGGATTTCTCGCCACGCGGAAAATCTATTCATGGATCAGGCAAGTCAGCCCCGTTCACAAGAGGGAAAAGGGCAACTTCACCAGCCGTTTGTCCGATGTCCTGGCCATGGCCGTCGCGGTCTTCGTCGCACTTGCCGCGGTCATGGTCGCATTCTACAGTCGCGGGGACTGGCTGCTCCTTACGTTGGTGGTGATTTTCCTCATCGGTGTGGCATGGGCGGGAAAGACCGCGCTCCCTCCGTACCTTGAGCAGATCCGTATGATCCTTAACCTTGGTTCCGTGCGCGAGGGCGAGCGGGTGATCTACCAGGATCTGCCATGGAAGGTTTCCGCGCTCGGGTTTTTCACCACATTCACCAATCCTAACCTTGAGGGAGGTCTCATGCGGATACCGATCCGTGATGTGATGGGCATGATCTCAAGGCCGCTAACCCCTAGGGAAGTGTGGTTCCCTACCGAGACCGACGACTGGGTCCTCCTTTCCGATGGGACGTACGGGAAAACCATCACCCAGACGCCCGACCAGGTGGTGATCCTCAAACTGGGTGGTAGCATGAAAACCTATCCCACTGCTGATTTCCTCCAGCTTTCCCCGGAAAATCTTTCGCACGGTTTCCGCCTCAGCGTCACCTTCGGGATCGACTACCGCCACCAGGCGGAATGCACGGCTTCCATTCCAGCAGTCTTCAATGAGGCGATTACCGCAAGTCTGCTGCATACTTATGGCCGGGATGCGGTGCGCTCGATCCAGACGGAATTCGCCTCTGCATCGCCGTCCTCCCTAGACTATACGGTTCTCGCGGATTTCGACGGCTCCGTGTCTCACCGTCACGCTGCATTGCAGAGAAAAATCCAAAGCATTTGCGTCGATGTTTGCAACGAAAACGGCTGGGTCATCCCGTTCGCCCAGATCACCCTCCATCAGGCGGAGGCATAGATCTCCGTCGTTTCGACCGCCCGCGCAAGCTCATGCCCTTCATCGGACTTGTCCCATCTGAAGCCAGCAGTGGCCCGTCACCTGCTCCGACTTGTTGGGCTTGTTGTTCTTTTAGAATAGGTCTGAATGACTGCCAGTCCGACTTAGAGTCATGGTGTCCGTCTCCAGCTTGGAGAACAAGATCCAGTCGGGTTCGATATTACAATCACGCCATCCTGACCAGTTCCCCGACAACCAATGATCGACACAGCGATCAGGTAAAGCCTCTCCTGCGACAAGCATGTCCACGCCTGCCTTGAGTTTGTTCATGTCTTTGCCGCGTTTCTTCTGCTTCTTAAAAACCGCCAGGCAACTTCACTCCTCCCGCCGACTCGAAATTTGAACAGTAGCGCTTTGGGGGTCGTCTGCTCCGCCTTTATTGTTGGGTGTTCTTTTTATCTGAAAAGGTCGCCGTGGTTTTGGTTAGTATCTTGCTTTGCGAGAGTCCATCGGAAAACCAATTTCTTTGATTCAAAAGTGGGATTCCACCTCAAATACTTGGTCTCCAACAATTCACGATCCGTAGCAAAATACCAACTCCATCGGGAAATACCTAGCTGATTCGACCACAAACCCTCCACCCCATCTACGCGTGGCATTACCAAGTCAATCGAATTCTCTGAAATCATGTAAATGCGTTCTTGAGCGTGTTTGCCCGTGTAACTCATTCTGATGAATCGAACAACACCTTCCCTGCGGAAGATCGACACTCTGAGTGTCCCGTCTGAATGGCGCAAAGACTTGAGTTGCTCAATCCATCCTTCAACATCGGGGCGACTCTCCTTACCTCCGATTTCGAGCGGAAACCTGGCTTGAAAAGAAACGTCGTAATGGATGATAGCAAACTCCTCTTTGAAATCGGGAAATGCGTCATTGATGCTTTGGGCACTAGTCTCCCGCATCGTTATGGACACTGCAAGAAGTAGAATTGCGCGATAGGTGATCATATTTTTTCCGAACATCTAGCTCATCCACGGCGGGCTGGGAACCTCGAATTCAAACTGGCGGGTTATCCGCCGTTGGATGGAGCGTCTTGTTTGAGGTCGGGGATGGCTTGCAAGATCTTGATGCACAGATCCCCAGAATACTTGGCATGCCCCACGACTGATCCGTCTTGGTCAACAGAAAAAAGGCGACTGGCATAATCATCACGGTTAAGACCTATTACGATCTCAGAAACAAATATGTCCCCTCCGACTGTCGTCACCTTCTTGCCTGGCTGAAACCTGCAAACTAGAAATCTGCCTGACACAGTTGCCCGGTAGTCATTCTGAACGCCATGTAGTGTAAATAAATTATTCTTATCTCCCTTGCCTGATTGAAAATTGGAGGTCTTCAAAAGTTCAAGAGCTTGTTCAAGAAGCTCGTTCTGGACTGATTCGCTAAGTTCTTGCTCAATTCCGTTGGAATAAACTTCTACGGGAGTCATTGATTCTGCGGCCTGAACCGGAAAAGCAAAACCGAATACGAAAAGGGCAGCGGAGAGGAGGTATTCTTTCATTTGATTGTGGGTGGAGTCAATTTGATCTTCGGACGCTGCAGATTACTCTGATTCAGGAATTACGACTGTAAAGTGTCTGTAAAATTTTTCGCCGAACGTTAGATGTGGAGGCACCGGCGGGACAAGCTCCGAATTCAATCAGGGACGTTGTCGCCGGTTACCTCGCATGTCTCATTCGTCTGGGCTTGAGGTTCTAGTGCGGTGATCTCCCGGAGAGGTCTTTGAAACGCATCGCTTCGTATCGCATCCGTTGCGCTCGATTCAGCAGCGCTCCGGCGATCAATAGGAGAAGCCAAGATAGGATTCCTGAGATTACGAGTAAGATCGCTATCTGTGGATTGAGCAGCACCCCGATGAGAACCGCAAAACCGATCAGCAATGCCGTCAAAAGCTTACGGATTGTTCTCAGTTGTGATGTGATCTCGGAGAGGCGATTTTGGTTTTTATTTTCGGATTGGTCTTTCATCGGATTTCTTATTTCTGCCGAGATTCTATGGCTGAAGCTCAATGAAAGCAAAGCCTTTGAAAGAAGAAAAGGCGTGCTTAGGATTTTCGTGGGCTACCACGGGAACACGAAGTCTCCGCAGCCTATCCAACATCAATTGACTACCTAAACACACCA
>JBBRIB010000111.1:0-8273 GCA_038221745.1 Verrucomicrobiales bacterium | reverse complement strand
TCCCTCGCGCTGCGCTCGGGTATAGGCGAGGAAGCCTTTACGGTCCAGCCGGGTAACCTCGAACAGCGGGCCCGGTAAATCAATCCCCTCACGTGTTACGGGCGGCCCTTGGCGCTGGAAAACAATGACCTTCGCATGGTAGGCTGTCTCTTGTGCGTTCGCCTCAAAATTGTATTTGCCAAATGATGTCCCCACGACCACTAGGCCATCCGCCGCCGCACCCGCCCCTGTGAGGCGCGTGCCGGAATCGCCGAGAGGGATGCTGCCGATGATCACCGGCGCATGCGCTTTTGAGACATCGAAGGTAAGAAGCTCAGGCGCATGCCCCGTCGGAAGCTGCGGTGGAGAGACAATCACCGGAATTGAAACAAGCGGGAAATCCAGCGTTCCGACGATAAACGGACTACCTATCATTATTGGAAAATTTTGTATCCAGCCACCAAAACCGAACCATTTTGAAGAATCCAACAAGACACCCAAGCGGTCCTCTCGCGGCCAAAGCAGGCTGGTGTTAGCTATCGATTGGTTGGCATTGAGGCGCTTGCTGGCGCTGCCCACCCGCCGGAGAACGGGCAAGCCGGAGGTATCATAAACATCAAGGTGCAGCTCGCGGCCTTGCGGGTTGATATTCCAGTTCCACCATAACCCATAGTTGCCATAACTACCTGTTTCACGCATAACATACAATGCTGCTCCACGCATGCCGGCCGCGCGGACGGTGCCCCCGCCCAGCGGAATTTCTGATAGAATCTCCTCCGCAGCCCCGGCGGTGGAGACGCGGGCGGTGGCATCGCCGCCACCATTGGAAATGCCGGTTTCAAGCTGGATGATGAACTTTCCGGCATCCAGTGCGATGTCCACGGGCCAGGCTAGGGCGACTTCCGCGAGGACGGTGGGCTTATCGCGATCCTTGATATCGGCAGTCACCATTCCGCGCTGGGAAATGGAGACCACCGTATCACCTGCCATCGCGGCGCGGCGCGCATCGAAGTCATGCGGGATGAATCCCCTCGCCCGCAGATCGCGGCCCAGGAGATCAAGGTCCAAAAGCTGGACCCCCTTGGTGACAACGTCTGATGCGGGATCGTAACGAGCCAAGGGGACCATCGCCAGGCCCAGCTCAGGCAATAGGTTCAAGGCCTTTTCATCCCATGCCGCTTCACTTTCAGCGCCCAGATTCAGGCGGCGGATCAAGGAGGGTTTGGCGGGATCCGCCACATCGAAAAGGGATGCGGCGACCATTCCGGATTCCCACCCGATGGAAAACAACAGATCCCCGACGGGTTCGAGATGAGTGGACCAACCCGGGACTTCGAGATGCCCGGACACACCTGGATTTTTGGGGTCTGAGAGATCGACAATCCACAATGGATCCGTCTGTAAGAACGTGACGATGTAGGCGAGTTTCCCGGAGAAACGGCTAGCGAAAAGGCTTTCTCCCTTGGCCAATTCCAACTGGCCGAGACGCTGGACACCTCGCCCACGGTCCTCTCCAGTAAGCGGGACGCTGAAGGTCTCAAGCACGGTGACGATGCTCCATTCCGGCCAGCTGCTGCGTTTTTCGGAGATGGTTGTTAGAGTATGGTTGTGCCATTGGATCTTATACTGATCCGCGATCAGGCCGGCCGTGCGGACCGGTCTATCATGCAGGCGAAGAAGGCCGGATTCCCTTAGAGCAAATACCGTGACGAGCGAGTTTTGCTGATTGTTTTCTTCCGTGGTGACGGCCAGCCAATCACTGCCCGCAGCGATGATCGGGCGGGCACCCTGAATGATCGTTTCCCCAGCAGCAGCCAAATTTCTACCGGGCATGATCTTCCACTCCGTGAGGTGGCATTCATCGTGGGATCTGTTTTTGGTGATGACCACCAGGCGGCTGCCGATGAGCCGACTGTCTGCCAGGTTCCCCCCTGTTTCCGTGAAGTGGGTAATTTCGGCCTTCCGTCCCTGGACCTTGACGAGGTTGATGCGGGTCCTCTCGCCTTGATCGCCGGCGGCGGTGAGCAGGATGAGATGGCGGACGCTGCCCGAACCCGCTAACAGATAGAGATCCTGTCCGACGGCGGCGAGCCTGAGTGATGCCAAGAGCCGGGGATCGGCTGGGTTTTTCAAGTCGAGCACCTGGAGGCCGCGGAGCTGATTGAAGTAATAAACGGTATCTCCATCCACTTGCCAAATATCTGCTTCCACGGGCGCAGGTGAGGCCGCAGCGGGCGCGGCGAAGGTGGCATCCATTGAGGTGATGCGGAGGTTTTGCAGAAGCGCCACTCCATGATAACCCGACCCTCTGAAAATAATGTTAGAAGATTTCACAGGCGGGAACTTGTTGATACCCGAGTAAAAAGCAGCGGGAAATTTCCGGTCCATCAGCAGGACCGCCCGCCAGCTCAGTGTGCCAGGGCCTGGTATCCTGAATCTCATTTTTCCAGGCACCACCGAGACGATCCGGGCCTGCTGCCATACGCCGCGTGGATCGAGGAATTCGAGCCGGACTTTTGCGGCACCTACCGGCACCTCCACGACGGCGGACTTGCGGTTTGCAGAAAATTCCATCGCTAACAAATCACTGGACAGTCGCTGGCCTACCGCAGGGAGGGCCCCGAACAATCCCAGCACGAGACAGAGAATGAGCCAACGAGGGAAAAGGGAAACGGAGTTTGATTGCATCGGGATCTTGTGGGGTAAGACAGAGCCAGCGCCCTGTGTAAGATTGATCCGTCTGCTTTTCAGGATAGGTTTCGTTTGATGGAAACTTTTCTTAAAGTGATCATGCCGCCGTGAGTTTTATTGCTCAATCTTCCAGATAGAAAAGCAGATCGCTGAGAGTGTCCAGGGTGCTGCGTAGTTTGGTCCAGTCCCGTGCATCGATGGCGAGGGGCACGGCTGCCAGGCTGGCGCGGATAGCGGTGGCATCGGCTTCGGTCACGCCTTGGTCGAGCAATTTTCCGGCCCGGTTGCGCAGGCTCTTGGCGGAGGCGAGCAGCTCGGCGGGAGCGGCTGGTGTGGCGGTGGTTTCAGCTTCGTCTTCTTCCTCTTCCTCTTCCTCGTCATCGAAATCATCGTCAGCCTGGTGGAGAGCGGCATCTTGTTCTCCGAAGAGGGCGGCGAGATTGGTGCGGGCGGCATCCAGATTGATGCGGTGCTGGCCGGCGGTGTCGATGGTGACGGATTTGGCCAGCCCGGTGCGTTTCTCCGTGGCGGTGGCAGTGAGCAGGCCGTTAAGATCGATGCGGAATTGGACGATGATCTCATTGCCGGCGGGCACACTCGAGAGTCCGTTGATTACGAATTCTCCGATGCTGAGGTTTTCTTTTGGATTGCCGCTTTCTCCTTGGAATACCTGAACGATGACGCGCTCTTGGGAATTCGAAGAGGTGGTGAACAAGTCTGCCTTGGTGACCGGCAGCGGGGTGCCGCGGCGGACCACCGGGCAGCAGATGAGGTGCTCTCCAAACAGATCCCCGCCGGTGACGGCGAGCACGCTGTAGGTGTGTGCGGAAATATCGACAAGGATGGCCGGTGCGGGCTGCCCGGCGAGGGTGGCGCCCTGAATGGCGGCTCCCATGGCGACGACGAGATCCGGGTTGATTTCATGGCGCGGCTCCATGCCGAGGGTCCGCATGAGCAGCCCCTGCACGGCGGGGGTGCGGGTGACGCCGCCGACGAGCATGATCTTGTCGAGCTGATGGGCCATGATTCCGGCATCGGAAAGAGCGTGCTGGACGCAATCGAGCGTTCTAACCAGCCATGGATCGATGAGTTTTTCGTATTCATCGCGGGAAATTTCAGTCTCGAGATGGCCGGCGGAGGTGAGGTATTCCTCGCGGATGGTGGCGAAGGGTTCGTCTGATAGCCGGATTTTCGCGAGCTCCATGGCGCTCTTGAGGCGGCGGTGGGCGGCGGCGGGTAACACTTCCGGGTTCTTTTCCCGCAAGCGCTGCTCGCCGAGGGTGGTGAGTGCCTCGTCGAAGTCATCGCCACCGAGGTGGATGTCTCCGTGGCTGGCTTGGACCTCCACGATGCCGTTTTCCACGCGCACGACGGAGACATCGAAAGTGCCGCCGCCAAGATCATAGACGAGGAGGGTTTCCGTTTCAGAACTGTCCGCTTGGCCGGCACCGTAGGCGAGGGCGGCGGCGGTGGGTTCGTTGATGATGCGCAGCACTTCCAGGCCGGCGAGGCTTCCGGCATCCTGGGTGGCGAGGCGCTGGCGCTCGTTGAAAAAGGCCGGCACGGTGATGACGGCCTGGCTAACCGTGCGGCCGAGATATTCCTCGGCGGCACGCTTGAGTTCGCCGAGGATCAAGGCGCTGATTTCCTCGGGCCGGTAGGATTTTCCGCCCAGCTCGGCGGTGGAATCCGTGCCCATGAGCCGCTTGATGGAAAGCACGGTATTTTCGGGCGCGGAAATGGCCTGGTTTTTCGCCGCCTGCCCGACGACGAGCCTGCCGGTGGGATCGATGCCGACGGCGCTGGGCATGGTGAGCTGGCCGTTCACGGGAATGACGGTGAGCGTGCCATCTTGGGCGACGGCGACGGTGGAATTGGTAGTACCGAGATCGATACCGATGACGAGGGGCGCGAGGATTTGGCTCATGAGTGGCTAAGGGAAAATGGTGGAAATTCAACGGGTGGCGAGGCGGGAAACCCGGACCTGGGCGGGCCGGATCAACTGCCCGGAGGTGGTATTTCGCCAGCCGGGCAGCATTTCTGCAAGCACGGTGTGGTCGGGCTTTTCGAGATCCACGGTAGATTCGAGGGCGGTCATCGTGTTCGGATCGAACGGGCGGTCCAGCACCTCCAAGCGCTCCAGATTCGCCCGTTGCAGGGTGGCGGCGAGATGGCTGCGAAGGATGGCGATGGCGTCCGCCTGGGTTTCCCAAGCTTCGCGCCATGCGGCCATCTTCCTCCGCGCTCCCGGCCACCATGGCGGGCGGGCGGTGGGCGGGCGGGTGAAACCGTGGGCCACCCGGTCGAGACGGTCCGCCAGTTCCACGAGCGGCAGGGCCCAGGATTGCGGCAGCTCGCTACCGGCAGAAGGAGCGGCGGAGGTGATTGCCGGCAGGGCGCGCACGGCCTTGTGTGTATCGTTGGAGGTGGCGGAAAGCGCATCCAACACTCCGCTCAAATTTTTCAGCACCTCGAGCACCCGTCGGTTGCCACGGCGGGTTTCCGCAGTGGTGGCGATGAGTTCTTCGTGGAGTATTTCCAGCGTCGTCGCGGACTCCTCCGCCATTTCGCAGGCTTCATCATCATCATCGGGATCGGGCAATGGCTCAAGGGGTGGTATCATGGGTGGGAAATAAAGTGTGGGTTTTTCACTTCGATAGATCACGCAGGGCGGCGTTGGCACAACCACGCAGGAATGTGCGGAATGGTGCAGCGCCGGGTGGCTTCATCTTGCCGGGCAGGTGGGCGAATTTTTCCATTGCCTCCATCGGGCCGATCCTTTCGTCAGGCACGTGGAACAGCTGCCAGCGCAGGCGATCGGGAGCGGTCCGCGTCGCTTGATAGGCCTCTTGGATGATTTGGAATTCACTTGGTTTGTGCTCCGGCGGGAAGCGGCGCAGGAGATTCTGATAGGCGGCGCGCACTTGTTCATCGGTGGTATCCACCGGCACATCGAGGACGAGGAAAGGGTTCATGATTTTTAGAAAAGCTCACCCTGGAAGGGATCGGAAAACGTGGGTTTTGAGGCTTTTTTTGCGGCACCGGTTTTACCGGGTTTCCGGGATTGGGAGGAGCGTTTTGAGTTTGAGATGACTTCTAGGGCCATGTTGATCGTCGCTTTGCTCAACCCGAGCCCGAGCAGGGTTTCCCGGATTTTCCGGATCGCCGCGTCATCCCCGGCGGCAACGGCGATTTTAAGCGCTTCCAGATTTTGCACAACCTCAGAAGGTCCATCTTCATCCTCGTCTTCATCCTCATCATCCCAAATATCGGAGTCCTCCTCCTCGTCTTCATCATGATCGGCGCCCGACGGCACTCCGAAGAAGCTCGCTGGCGCGCGGGATATCTGAAGCTCGATTTCTTTCCGGAGCACCTTTGCCCGCGCCGCGATCGCATGAAGACCGGCGGTTTCCGCATCGGTGATGACTTCAATCACGTGTTTGAGCGCCCACTTCGGCTCATGACCGATAAGTGTTAGATTCGCGAGACGCAACCATGGGTCCGTCTTTCTCGTCGCTGGATTCACATGCCGGTTGAGGGCAAGGCAGATGTCCCGTCTCAACGCAGCGATAATTTCCGAGATCAACGGAGACGCGCGTTTTCCGAATGCCTGCAACGCAACAAAAAAATCCAGGAGCCCTTCAGGATCTTCTTTCAGCTTACGGGCGGACCCGAGGTGCCCCACCGCCGTCAGGATGCGTTCTCTGGCAGCCTTCGTTTGCGCCGCCCCCCAGCTGGAAATCGTGCAGGCGAAGTTAAGAAGCTTTAGGATCTCAAGCAGGGATTTCCAAGTGCATTCCGAAGACGAGGAAGCCGCCTTCCATTCCTGCTTCGATTCAAGGGGGGATGGGATGCGATAGACGGATGCCAGCGTGGCGGTGAAGAATACGCGGATCAGGCCGGAGGGCGCCCTCGCGATGGCATCCAGCTCCGCCAGCGCGATCGGCTCAGGCCCCGTGTCCAACAATGATCGACGCACGCGCGCCATCCAGCGGCTGAGCATCAAGTGGTCTTCCAGGGGGTGGTCCTCAAGCAGAGGTTCGATTTCCGCCCACAATTCTTCGGTGGGTGCGCCTTTGGGGCGGGCCTCCCGCACCCGCGAAATCAAGCTGGCCACCAAGCGGTTCTTCAGATCTCTATCCAAAGGGTCCAGCGCGAGGGCCGCCCGCAGAAAGACGGCCCCTTTCGCATGGCTCTTGCGGGCGCTGGCGCTATGTGCGGCAAGTATCAATACCCCTTTGTTGCGGGGAAATTTTTTCACCAGCTCGTCCAGCATCTTATTGCTTTTTTTGGTAGCGCCTTGTTTGACCAACAGGGATGCGAGGGCAAGCCAGGCAGCTTCGTTTGTCTCATCACTGGCCACTGATTTTTCATAGGCATCGAGCGCCTTGACAAGGCCCTCGCGTTTCCCTTTTGGATCAAAATCGAAGGGGTTGGCATCTCGTTTCGCCGCTTTCTCCAGAATCCCTCCGAGCCAGTGCCAAGCCAGCGAGTCCCGCTGCGGATTGGGACCGTGGCAGACCTGCCACAGCTCGATGACCGTCCGCCAGCAGCGGTCCAATTCCTCAGGTGGCATCTCGCCATTTTCCGCACTGCACATCGAACGGAAATACGCGAGCACCGACTTTGAAAGCTGTGAGTTCGTTTTCACCCGGCCCATCGCATAACGTTTGTACAGCGTTTCAGAATCGCCCCAGTCGTCGTTGTTCATGCGGGCGTAGGAAGGCAGGACCGCATCGGTCAGCAGGGATGGGAGCCCCGGCACGACGGAGGGAAACACCGCCTTCATGCCAACTGCCAGATCATCGAACGCCTGAATATTCCTGCCTGCTTTCCATGAGGCCACCGCTGCCAGGATCGGCGCGGCCCACTCCGGCGGCTGGCCGGTGGCGGCCAAGTAAAGCGGGATCCTGGCGGTAGCCGGTAGCGGGCGCACGCTTCCGGCCAGATCCGGTGCCAGTGCGGCTGCCGCCCGGGCCAAAGCACTGATTTCCGGTAATTGCGCGAAACACTGCCGCGCCGTTTCCGCTTCTTCCTCGAAGACACACCGCACCCCGCGCAAAAATATCCGCCACTGCCAGAAAATCGACTGCCGCGGAAGTCCGCGCAGCGCGTCCCTCGCCTCCTCCCAGTGCCCCTCGCCGGTTGCGGCGCACGCGGCGCGCACCGCCTTCAGCTCCGCCGCCAGGCGCGCCGCCTGCCCGCCATCCGCCGCCTCGTCCGGCTCAAACGCATCCGTCACTAACAAATCCACAGCCGCCAGATCCGCTGGAGAAACGGTGCCCGCCTTCATCAAAATCTCGTCCGCCCGCAACGCCGCCACCCACCATCCGGCCCCACCGGAATCCGCCAGCGCCTTTACCTGGCGCTTGCCCGTCGGCGCGGTCATTTCCGCCCGCAGCATCGCCATCGTATCCGCAGGAGCGATCGATGCCAGATAGGCCACCACCGTTTCCGCTTCCTTGACCAGCCCCTTGCCAAGCATCTCGCGCACCAGTCCCACGTTCGCCCGGATCAGCAAAACAAGATACCGCCCGCGGTCCTTCTTGCACAATTCCTTGGCCGCATCCCGGGCTTTCCTCCAAAGGCCCGCCTTGATGAAA
>JBBRIB010000110.1:0-8365 GCA_038221745.1 Verrucomicrobiales bacterium | reverse complement strand
TTTTTTGGAATCCCGAATCTTTTTCCCTTCTTTGCGCAGGGCTTCTTGCTCGACGTGGCGCTGGAGTGCGTTGCTTTGTTTTTTTTCATATCCGGTGAGCCAATGGATGCCTTGATCCAACATGGCATCCGGGATGGCCGTGCCATTGGATTTCGCAACGAGCAACCCATGCACCACGACGGCGGTGGTGTGCGGGTAGGAACTCTCGCCATAGCCGGAAAACCAGCCCCAACCGCCATCGGAGTTTTGCATGGCGGCGAGTTTTTCGATCCCCTGAGAGACCATTTTTTGCATCTCCGCTTCATCGAAGACCGGGTTGTTTTGCCATTGTTTCCACTGGGCGGCGCGGTCTGCGGCATTGCCAAGTTCCTGCGGATTCAGGTTCGTGCGCTTTGTTCTAACATCTGCTAGATTGACCTCCATCTGCTTGAGCATTTGTTGGGCGATCACCGCAGGGACGAAGCGGTTGAGCGTCTGCTCGGTGCAGCCGTGCGGGTAGCTGGCAAGGTAAGGAATGGCATCGACGACAGCCCCGGCAATCGATGGTGAAAACCGGACGGTGAGCTTGGATTGCTCGGGGCGGCGCTCTTCTGGCACCTGGATCGCAATTTTTGTTCCCGCCTGATCCGCATCGATCACCCGGCTCCATGACTCTTGCCGGAGCATGCCATGGACGCGGATGGGAAGCTTGCGCTCGACGGCATCGCCATCATCCCCGGCATCCGCCCGCATGCGGATGGTAGCTTCCCCTTCGCGAAGAGCTTTCACCCGCCAATCGACCCGCGCCTCGGACTTGGCGGGGATTTCCACCGTCTTGGGTTCTGCTTGAATTGCTTCGAGGAATGAGCCATCCAGCTCAAGGGAAACCCTAACTGTTCTTGGGGTATCATGATCATTCTGGACCACCGCGCTGAAGATGGATTCATCGCGCTCGACGAGGAAGCGGGGTGCTTGCAGGCGGACGAGCAGCTCCTTGGAAGTGATGATTTCCGCAGTCCCCTCACCCACTTGAGTGCCTTGGGTCAAGACCCAGACGCGGGCTTTCCAAGTGGTGAGATTGTCAGGAAAGCGGATGGGGACTTCCGCATTACCAGCAGCATCCGTCTGAATGGAACCGGACCATTTGAGAAGATCGGCGAAATCCTTGCGAACGATGATCGGTGAGGAGGCTTCTGCGGGGGCGGCACCGGAAACACTTTTTTCCATAGGGGCGCTGAATGAGTCGGCCATTGATAGCATGGACATACGAGGGCGACCTCTCATCGAGGTATCGCCGAAAGGATCCGCTGCACCTGAATCACTCCCGAGCGATTCCATGGCGGGCACTTTCGGACGCAGGAGATTGCCGGGAGAGCTGGGGATGGAGTTTATATTTTCCCGGCTATGGTAGTTGTTTATCCAATTCCAAAAAGCCTCATGGATCGGCCCGATGTTGGAGCCACCGGTGATGGCTTCGAGGGACTTGTCGTAGATGGTTAGAGCGGCGGTGCCGGTGATGGGTTTGCCCTCGGCATCCCGGAGCTGGATCTGAAGAGTGGATGTTTCGCCAGGTTTCACCCGCTCCTTGGCGGGCTGGAGGGTGACCTCGATCAGTTTGCTAACAGGAGGAAGAAGCACCTGCCTCACCGTTGAATGGAGCTGCGCATCATAGACGGTCACCGCCTCGATAAACATGTTCGGCATATCCCGCAGATCCAGTGGCACCTCGATCTCCAGGCTCTTCCCGTCGAGCTGGATACGGCGTGCCTCGCGCCCGCTGGCCCCGGCGATGTGGAGGAAAACCCAGACATGGGCATCGGGATGATCGCTATTGACGCGGAGCTTGAGCGTTTCGCCCGGTGTATAGTTTGCCTTGTCCGTGACAAGCTCGATGGGGCCGAATTTCCACGCAGCGGGATCGCTGCGTCCCGGGCCATGGACGTTGAGAATCGCCGCGCCTTCACTGGCATCACCTGCGGCAATTGATAAACTTGCGGCGAGACGATATTGGCCGGTGAGTGGTGCGGGAAACTTTTGTTTAACCTCTCCTTGCTTGTCCGTTTCGATGGGGAAAGATTGGATTTCCTTTTCTTCAATCCGCCCATCCTCGCCGCTCGTGAGTTGATAGATTTTCAAAGTGCCTTTGGCGGCGGTGGGCTTGCCATCGAGAGTGGCGGCAGAAATCGTGGCTTCGATGGGTTCTCCGGCACGGGCGTAACCACGATCCATCCAGACGATGACTTCGAAGGGCTTGCGGGCGGCGATCACACTGCCAGTGCCACGCTCCTCACGGCGCGAGGCATCCACCACGCGGGCCTCGATGGTGAACTTCGAGTCCATATCGCCATGGATGGCCTTGGCGAGGGAGGTATCGATTTCCACTTTCGCGGTGCCGTCCGGGGCGATGGGGACTTTGGTTTTTAAAACGAGCGCCTCGGGTGCCCAGCGCTCGCCCTGCCACCATGGCGGGTGGGGCGGAAGGCAGCCCCAATTTTTCCAAGTGGGGTGCCATGTCGCCTCGCTGTTAGACCACCATGCGCCAGAGCCGTAAAGCCAATCCCAGCGGTTGATGGGAAACCAGCGATCTTGAAAGGTGGAGCGTTTCACGATGATTTCCACCTCGGCCATGCGCACGGGAGAGCCATGGAAATAGGTGGCTCTCACCGTGGCGGTGAATTTTTCACCGAGCTTTACCGGCGCTTCGGGCGCTTCGACCTTCACCTCGAATTCAGGCTTGCGATATTCCTCCACCCGCAAAGTCACTGAAGAGCCGATGCGGCCCTCTATCTGATAAAGCGCCTGCCAACTTCCCAGCACCGCGTCCTTTGGAATGATGAACTCGGTTTCCAACACACCGAGCGCATCCGTTTTAAGGTTCTCCATTTTCAGCACCTGCTCACCCCGGCCGTTGGTAACAACGAGCGTGCCGGTTTGATTGGCCCAGCGGGTTTCCTCCGGCTGGAAGTATCCCACATTGCGAAAATAAAACTTGAGGTGCGCGGTATCGCCGGGCTTGTAGAGCGGGCGATCTGAAATGGCATAACTGATATCCCTATCGCCATTCGCATGATCTGGAGACTGCACATTGAACGCCTGGAAACCATGGAAAGCGGTGGTCCGCCCAGGGGCGCGGGCCATGGTGATCCATTGGTAATTTTCATCCCAATCGCCGGGCTTGAGAAGTGATTTCCCATCGGCATCGGTAGTGCGGTTGAAGCTCTTGGTGAGCACATTCATCCGGCGGCCCAATGGGATTTTCCGTTCCACATCCAATGTGCGGTAGCCGAAGAAATCAATCGTGGCATCAGGGACAGGAGCGCCTGTTTTAGCATCGGCCAGCCACCATTGGACCTTGCCGTCCACATCGTTTTGCGCGATCACCGTGTCCACGATCCAGACGAGGGTGTGAAATGGCTTCCCGCCTTGCATCTCGGCGCTGATCCACCAGGCCCCGGCTTGGCTGATGGGCACTTCCAGGTTGGCGCGTGTGTCTCGATATTTCTCCACGGGAGTGAGTTTATTTTCCCAATTTGCCGTGACTGGACCTATATATTTCGAAGTCTTTTGAGCGATCAATTGTCGGGCGATGCTGGATGGATCCATGCGATTCCAATCGAGTTCCGGGGGGTTGGCTTTGAGATAGTCCATCATATCCCGCAGCACCGCCTCCATGTCCACGGGGGCGGCGGTGAGTTTGATATTAGAGGCGTTGCGAAAGACAAGGGGCAGGCTTGGCTGGGTGCCTGCCGGGACGGTGGCGGTGGATTCAAAGCGGCCCCAGTTTCCTGTGATCTGGCTGAGAAGCTTTTTCCGCGAGTCATTCGTTCCCGGCCCGTGTTTGCCGATGGTGAGTTCAAGCACCTCACGGGCTTTTTCGAGCTGCTGGCGATTGAGAAAAATTTGGACAAGGGCATCGCCGGCCTCCGCGCTTTGATCCATGATCGAGCGGTAAAGCGGGATGAAATGTTGATCGGCGGGAAGCTTGAAACGGCGGACTCCATCGGATGTCTTGGCAAGGCATTCATCCTCGCCAAGAGTATCCAACTGAAGGATGCCCTTGGCGTTTTCCGGATCCTGCCGCCATGCGAACGAAGAGAGGGTCTGCTCGCCGAATTGAGATTGCGAGAAACCAGCCAGTTCAAACACCGCTTGATAGGCCAAAGCGGGCTTGAGCCTCGCCATTTCCGCAAGGGCAAAGCGCCATCTTTCACCATCGTTTTTCGCCAACTCCCATGATCCGGGTATCTGATAAAGCACTGGCGCATCCTTGGTCCAGGGTGCCCCTTCCGTGCCACCCTCAGGCCCCGGCTCGGCCCACTCGGGAAGGGCATCCAGCGGCGTTAGAATCTGCATTTCCCACTCGTCCCCGTGCATCCGGAGGGTCTCGGAAAGCTGCTTCCATGTCTGATAAAGCTGATCATCCGTTTTGGATTTTTCAAGCGCTTGCCGGAAAAGCTGGAGCGCCCTCACATGGTCACGAAAACTCGTATCCACCCTGATACCTGCCGCGACGCCCTCCCGCCCGCCTCGTTCAAAATCCCCTGCGCTGATCCAGCCGGTCTGCGGAGCACTGCGATACGAAGACGCCACCCCGCCTAACAGGATGGCGTTTTCCGGATGATCCTCCACCAGCTTTTCGACAAGTCCGTCGAACTCCTTCCAAGCATCCAGGCGGCGCATGCATTCCACCGCAGCTTGCAGATCTTTTGCCGACTCATCATCCGAAAGCGTAACTAATTTTTCCTGATAAAAATTCAAGCCATCCCGCCAGAGCCCCCGTTCGGAGAGCTTGTCACGTTCTTTGCGCAGGGCGGTGGGATCTTGTGCCATTAGGGTCGAAATGAATATTCCAGTGAGCAAAACAAGCAGGGCGAAGGTTTTCATTACGTTGAGATCACACGCGAAACCGGGGATCATTAGAAGCAATTTCGCCGAGCGGTTTTTCGCCCGTTTGCAGCCGAAATCTGGCACGTTCCATGCTCTCGTAAGTCGGGTGGGTTTCCCACCGCAAACACCAATACAAAACAGACAATGGATAACCTAAATCATTATGAAAAGGGTCCGGGATTCATGCCCATGCACGGGCGCTGCTCTCGGCAAGTCAGCGATTGTAAACTGAAGGTGAAAGTCCGCCGACACGAACGGCGAAAAACGCGCGAAGTGATCCGCCTGTGGCTGGGTGGCGCACTCTCCGAGGAAGTGACCCCTTGATTTTCTCAATAGCTCCAAGTGCCCGGCTATGGGGTTCCGCCACGACGGACCTCCGCAGCCGGGCATTTTTCGGTCGATTTCCGCTGATTTCACCACGAACTCACCCACTTTTGCCGAAATCCTTGCCCCCTGCCCCGTCCTCCGGTAAATCCCCCGCGTGTTAACGATTCATAAGCTCACCAAAACCCTCGGCGGCCGCACCCTCCTACGCGAAGCCGAGATGTCCATCAACTGGGGCGAGCGCGTCGCCCTCGTCGGCCCGAATGGTGCCGGCAAATCCACGCTATTCCGCATGATCCTTGATGAAGACCAGCCGGACGAAGGGAAAATCGAGCGCGATGAATACGCCGTGACCGGCTACCTCCCCCAGGAAGCGGGCGAGCCATCTGATGAGACCATCATCGAGATCGCCATGGGCATCACGCCGGAAATGATCGGCTTGCTGCGCATCATCCGTGAGGGGGAAAAATCCGGGGATCTCTCGACCCCCGAGTTTGCCCATGCCCAGGACCAATTCACCGCGCTCAATGGCTATCAGTTGGAGCCGAAGGCAAAAAAAATCCTCTCCGGCCTTGGATTCAAGCAAGAGGACTCCAACAAGCCCGCGCGCGAATTCTCCGGCGGCTGGGTCATGCGCGCCCACCTCGCCCGCCTGCTGGTGATGGAGCCTGACCTGCTCATGCTCGACGAGCCGACGAACCACCTTGATCTCCTATCCCTGCTGTGGCTCCAGCGCTATTTGCTGAACTACTCCGGTGCCATCCTGATGATTTCCCACGATCGGGATTTCATGGACACGATGATTGAGACCGTCATTGAGATCGATCCGGATGCCGCCCAACTCATTTCCTACACTGGAAATTATTCCTCTTACCTCGATCAACGGGAAAAAACCTACGATCAAAAAGTCCAAGCCTACCGCAACCAGAGCAAGGAGCTTGAAGGCCATCAGGAATTCATTGATCGCTTCCGCCAAGTCGGCTCGAAGGCGGCGCAGGTCCAGTCCCGCATCAAGTTTCTTGAAAAACTCGAACGCATCGAAAAACCGCGCGCACCCCGCAAGCCGTTCAAGTTTTCCTTCCCCCAACCGCCGCGTTCGAACCAGAAAGTCATCGACCTCCAGAAAATCGGCCAGGCTTACGGCGAGAAACGGATCTACAAAGACCTCGATCTCACCGTCGAGCGGGGCGACAAGATCGTCCTCGTCGGCCCGAACGGCGCGGGTAAGACCACGCTGCTTAAGATTCTAACCGGTGAGCTCGCCATTGATGGTGGGAAGCGCGAGCTCGGCTACGCCACCAAGATCGGTTATTATTCCCAACACCGCGCCGAGGCCCTCAACGAATACAATACGGTGCTCGAAGAGGTCATGGGGGCTTGCACCACCCTCCGCGAGGAAGATGCCCGCGCCATCCTCGGCACCTTCCTCTTCCGCCGCGCCGATGTCGAGAAACGTTGCGGCATTTTATCAGGTGGGGAAAAATCCCGGCTGAATCTCGTCAAGTTCCTTGTCGATCCGCCGAACCTGCTGCTCATGGACGAGCCGACCACCCACTTGGATATTCTTTCGATTGATTCACTGGTGAACGCCCTTAAATCCTATGAGGGCACGCTTGTTTTCATTTCCCACGATGTGCATTTCATCCGCACTCTTGCCGAAACGACCTTGCACATCACCCGCAACGAGAAAAACCCTGAGAAAGGCGCGCTCGTCACCCGCTACACAGGCGGCTACGATTACTTCCTCGAAAAAAGCGGCATCAATGATGATCGCAACGCGGTGACGGCATAGGCTGGTCCGGCGTTCTTGAATCGGCAAAAGATCTTTCTATTTGAGCCCTTTGAAAGGTTTATGCCCGATCAGGCACTGCAAAGGGAAAGTGGATTTGCACTCAAAGCCCAATTGGAATTCATTGGGTTCTGTTGGAAAAAAGTTTGCTTTCCCGGATTTCTTGATAAATCCATAGTGTTCAAGTCGTATTCCAGAATCTCCTTTATGCATTCTACCCGGAAATTTGTTTTTAGTGCGTTATTTTTGACCCTCACGCTTGGCCCGCTGAAAGCCCAAATCGAGGCACCAAAAGCCTCTGAGAGCATTGTATTCATTGGCAATGGGCTGGGCGAACGGATGATCGATCACCCCTACCTCGAAGTCCGTCTATTGCATCGTTTTCCCGAGCAACACCTCGTCCTTCGCAATCTCTGCCGCCCGGGAGATACGCCGGGTTTCCGCCCGCATCCCTCGCGTAAATCCCAATGGGCGTTTCCGGGTGCGGAAAAATTTCACCCCCAACATGGAGTGCATGCCGGCGAGGGCTCCCATCCGACTCCCGATGAATGGCTCACCACCCTCAAGGCGGACACGCTGGTGGCGTTTTTCGGCTACAACGAATCTTTCGATGGCGCGGCCGGACTCGAAAACTTCAAAGGCGAACTCACCGCGTTCATCGCCCACACGGCGGCGCAAAACTACAATGGCAAAGGTGCCCCGCGCTTAATTCTCGTCTCCCCCATCGCCTACGAGGATCTTTCGAAAACGCGCGCGCTTCCCAACGGAAAATTGGAGAATGAAAACCTCCAACTTTACACCCAAGCGATGGCGGAAGTGGCCGCAGCGAATCAAACCTTTTTCGTCGATCTCTTCACCCCCACTTCCAGGATCTATCCAACTCTCGCAAAACCCTTGACCCGCAATGGATTTCTCCCGACGGATGAAGGCTACAAGGCGCTTTCTAAAATCCTGATCGAAAAAATCTACGGTCCCGGAGAATCCAAATCCTCCGCTCCCGCAGATGCCGTGATGGCGGCGATGAAGGATCGCAACTGGTTTTGGTTCAACGATTACCGGATGCTCAATGGAGTCCATGTGGATGGCCGCCGCTACAAACCCTTTGGCCCGGATAACTACCCTGCCGAGCACAAGAAAATGCGTGAAATGGTCGTCAACCGAGACCAAGCGCTGTGGGCGATGATCGAAGGCAAACCCTTCGATCTCATAGCCGCCGATGCCGCGACGACGGTGCTTCCTCCCGTTCAGACGAATTTCAACCCGGGCGGCGATGGCTCCGTCCCGGAATACAAATACGGCAAGGATGCGGAAGCTTGTCTTACAACTCCAGAAGGCTACAAGGTGGAGCAATTCGCCTCGGAAAAAGAGTTTCCCAATCTCGCAAAC
>JBBRIB010000109.1:0-8383 GCA_038221745.1 Verrucomicrobiales bacterium | reverse complement strand
GTTTAAATTGAAGTTGCAATGTGATGGACGCCTGAGAATCTCTCATCCGCAGTAGATACACATTATGAATCAAGACAAAGTATGGATCGCAGTGGATTTGGGAGCGGGAAGCGGTCGGGTGATCGCCGCAAAGGTGGGTGCCGCGGGCATCGCGCTTGAAGAGATCCATCGCTTTGATAATCCGGGCACGGATCTACCAGGCGGTTCGTTTTGGAACATTATCGGACTCTATCGGGATATCCTCGAAGGGCTGCGGCTGGCGGTGGCGAAGCACGGGGAAAGCATTGTTTCCATCGGCATCGATACCTGGGGCTGCGACTTCGGGCTGTTCGATAAAAACGGTGAACTGTTAGGCATGCCGCATCAATACCGTGACGCACGCTTTGAGGGGATGGCGGAAGTGATGCATGGGATTTTATCCGAAGCGGAGATCTATGCGCAAACGGGGATTAAAACGAATTTCTATAACAGCTCTCTCCACCTGTTGGCCGAGACCCGCAAACAAAGCCCGGCCCTCATCCAGGCCGAGCGCTTGTTGTTTATACCGGATCTGCTGGCCTATTGGCTCACCGGGCGGCAGGCGGTGGAGCGGACGGTGGCATCCACCTCGCAGTTGATCGATCCCGCGACGGGCGATTGGGCGTGGGGGGTGATCGATGCGCTTGGACTACCGCGGAAAATTTTCGGTGAAATCGTCGCGCCCGGCACGGTGCTCGGGCCGGTGCGGGAAGAGGTGGCCAAGTTCATCGGCCAAGCAGGCATCCCGGTGGTGGCCACGGCCTGCCATGATACGGCAGCGGCGGTGGCGGGCATCCCGATGGAAGCGGGCGGCAGTTTGTGGCTTTCTTCGGGGACGTGGTCCATCATGGGCACGGAAAGCCCGCTGCCAGTCACCACGCCGGAAGCATTGGAGCATGGGTTCTGTAACGAACTCGGCGTGGCAGGCAGCGTGCGGTTTTTAAAAAACATCGGCGGGCTCTGGCTCATCCAGGAATGCAAGCGGCAGTGGGAGCTGGATGGGGAGAAACTGGGTTTTGCCGAGATGGCGGAGATGGCGAGCGCGGCGGCCCCCTTCTTCGCGTTCATCGATCCTGATGATGCCTCCTTCGCCAGCCCGGGCGAGATGCCGGAAAAAATCCGCGCCTACTGCAAAAAATCCGGCCAAGCGGTGCCAGAGATCAAAGGCCAGATCCTGCGCGTGGCCACGGAATCCCTGGCGATGAAATATCGCGTGGTTTATGACCGCCTCCGCCTTCTCACCGGAAAAAATTTCCAACGCCTGCACGCGGGCGGTGGCGGCATTCAAAACGAGATGCTGAGCCAAGCAACGGCAAATGCGCTCGGAATCGAGGTGATTGCCGGTCCCGTCGAGGCGACCTCCTGCGGCAATGTGGTGGTCCAGATGCTGGGAATGGGCCACCTGGCGGATCTTTCGGCCGGCCGCGAGCTGATTCGCAGGTCCTTCGAATTCAAGACCTTCGCACCGCAAGATGGCGAGGCTTGGGCAGGGGCGTTTGAGAACTTCAAAGCGGCGATTGGCATGAAATGAGGCGAAAGCGTGCCAGCCGTGGAAATTTTGAGATGCGAGGTTGACCTAGAGGCAGTCTGAACTTACACTACTTGCCCTGCCGTTAAGAAAACGGCTTTCTTTTTGTGACTACCGAGTGCCCAATTTTTGTCGGAATCTTTGATGGATACAGCTGGATCCGCTGTGAGGGGAAGGGGTCGTTCCTGACCAGTCCTTTAATGAAGGCCTTCGGAGACGAGCGCATCAGCGCGGGTGAGACTCGCCTGGTTGTGGATCTGGGAGCATGCACCGGCATGGATTCCACCTTCATGGGAACCTTGGGAGGTATGGCCACGCGGATCTCAGCGCGTCCGGGCGGAGCACTGCAAATCGCGGATTCAGGCGAGCGGAACCGCCGCTCACTGGAAGATCTGGGATTGGATTTTTTCATGGAGATCGATCCGCTAGAAGCCCCCTGGCGAGGGCGGGTGGATACCATCCGCAGCGTTCTCAAACCCGCGGAGCAAAAGCTGCCTGGCGGGCGCACCCAGCGTTCAGAGCATGTGCTCGAGGCCCATCAGGCCTTGGCCGATGCAAATGCACAAAACGCCAACGAGTTCTCAAACGTGATCAGGCTTTTGGAAACCGAGTTGGAGAACAAGCTCAAAGCGCAGAAATCCTAACCTGAACCGAGAGTGCATCTTTAAGTTTTAATTCCTCTCAAGATGCCTTTCGATTTGACTTACACTTTTTGCATTGTCTTGGCTGTGATGTGTTTGGCGCTGGCCATGGCCTTGCGGAATCAGCGGCGCAAGGCCCATCAGATCCGCAAGAAATTCCATGAATTGGAAGGCGAGGAACAGCGGATGTTCACGTTCCTGCATGATCTCGGCCTCGCTATCGAAGGCGAACCATCCTCTTCACAGCTTTCCCGCATCATCGTGGATGGCATCGATAAAGTGGTATCCGCCAAAGGCGGGGCGATCTACCACCTGAGCCCGGACAATTTGTTTTTAAGCCCGTCTTACATTTCAGAAGACTGCCCGCCGCTGATCGGGATTCCGGTGGAGGTGCGGAAAAAGGCCACCCGAGACCCTCGGGCACTAGAAAGCCATGTGCGCCTGGCACGAGTCCCGGTGGACGAGGGGATCCTTGGCCATTGCCTTGCCTTGGGCGAGCCGCTCCATGTAAAGGATGTGAAAAACCACCCTGCGTTCCGCGATGCGTTCACGCGTTACACCGATGATGTTTCCGCATTACTCGCCCCTTTGCGCCATGCCGGAAAAGACCTGGGCGTGCTGGTGGTGGCGCGGCCCCATGGCGACGGTGGATTTACCTCCAATGATTTCGCCGTGTTTCGCTCCTCTGCCGAGCAATCCTCTTTCGCCATCGGCAATGCCAAGATCCACCGCCTTGCCAATGAAAAGCGCGCCATCGAGACCGAGCTTCAAAACGCCCGCGAAGTCCAGCGAATCCTCCTGCCACAGTGCGATCCCGTGGTGCCAGGCTTCCGCATCAGCGGCACCAACGTGCCCGCCCGCATCATCAGTGGTGATTACTACGACTACATCGAAGCCGGGCAAAATCAGTTTGGCATCGCCATCGCCGATGTCTCAGGAAAAGGAGTCCCCGCCGGACTGCTGATGGCGATGTGCCGGAGCTCCCTGCGCTCCGTGACGCAGGGGCAGTTTTCGCCCTCCAAGGCCCTCGCTGCGGTGAACCGCCAGCTGTTTCCCGATATCCGCGAAGACATGTTCATCAGCATGGCCTACGGCATTCTAGATGGAGAAACCGGCACATTGACATTGGCGCGGGCCGGCCATGATCCTGCCCTGCTATACCGCCGGGATAGCGGTCGTGTGGAAGTGCTGCGCTCACCCGGGCTGGCTTTGGGAATCGATAGCGGCGATGTCTTCGAGCGTGTGACCAAAGACCAACAGGTCATCCTGAATTCCGGGGACTGTGTCTTGTTCTACACGGATGGTGTGAAGGAAGCGCTCAACAAGGAGGAAGAGGAATTTGGCATGGACCGGATGGCAGATGCCTTCAGCCGCGCAGCGCCCTTGGGATCCGAGGCCGTGCTCACCCGCATCCAGGACGAGCTCGCCCAATTTACCGGAGACGGCCCGCAAATGGACGATATCACCCTGGTGGCCATCGAGAAACGTTGATCTATTCCAGCGCGGGGACGTCTGGGGTTCCTAGTGATGAGACCATGCAAGGCAGCAGAATCTCAGGCAGTTACGCGGCACCTGGGCAGGCTCTCGAATTTTCTTCAGTGACAACGGCATGCGGATGGGCTTGTCTCCGCGCGCATGTCCTTACTTCCTACCGCTGACCTCCTGGCGCTCGATACGGCCGGCCTGAAAAGCCGCCTTTCGAAGCTCAGGAGGTATCTTTGACGTCCCGACTCTTGAAAACGAAATCAATACGCTCGAGGAGGCCATGGGCGCGCCCGAGTTTTGGAATGACTCGGACAAAGCCAAGGCGATCAGCTCGAAGGCGGCGGGTTTGAAAAAGAAGCTCGGGAGTTTCCTCAAACTCGAAGGCCGCGTGGCAGACATTGATGAGGGAGTTTCCTTGGCCAAGGAGTATGATGACGCGGATCTGGCGCGGGAAGCACTGGTCAACGCAAAGGGCTTGGAAACTGACATCCGGGCTTATGAATTGCTCACCCTGCTGGATCAGCCGAGCGATATTTCCCCGTGTTTCCTGGTCATTTCCGCAGGCGCGGGCGGCACCGAGGCGTGCGATTGGGCGCAGATGCTGCACCGGATGTACACCCGCTGGGCGGAGCGCAAGGGCTACACGGTGGAAACGCTTGATTGGCAGGATGGCGATGAGGCCGGCCTGCGCACAGCGACCCTCAAGATCACCGGCGATCACGCATACGGATTTCTCAAAAACGAGCGCGGCGTGCACCGGCTGGTGCGGATTTCACCCTTCGACTCGAATGCGAAGCGGCACACGTCTTTCGCTTCCATTGATGCGACTCCCGAGGTCTCCAAGGAAATCAAAATCGAGATTAACGAGAAGGACATCGAGATTACCACCACCCGTTCCGGCGGTAAGGGGGGGCAGAACGTGAACAAGGTGGAAACGGCTGTGATTTTGCGCCACCTTCCGACGGGGATTTTGATCCGCTCTACCGCCGCGCGGACGCAGGGGGCGAACCGCGAACTCGCCTTCGACATTCTCAAGGCCAAACTCTATACCATTGAGGAAGACAAGCAAAGGGCCGAGGCGGACCGGGCCTACGGCGAGAAGGGCGATGTCTCATGGGGAAATCAAATTCGCTCCTATGTTTTCCAGCCCTATCAGAAAGTGTTGGATCTGCGCACGGGTGAGGAATCCGGCTCAATCCAAGAGGTGATGGATGGCGATCTGGATGGCTTCATCGAGGCCAAGCTGCGGGGCAAGGTCCGGGTGAAGGGCGCAAAAGACGAGGAGGATTGATCGGACCCTCCGGAAGTGTCGGCTGCCCGGAGACCGGTGCCATTCTTGCGTCACGATTCTCTTGCCCGCGCCATTTGATTCATTTAGAAAAATCCCGTCATGGATCAGTGGTATTATGCTCGAGAAGGAAAACAGAGCGGCCCAATCAGCCGCAGTGAACTCGGCTCTCTTGCGGGAAGCGGTGGCTTGGATCCCATGAAGGATCTTGTTTGGAATTCCAGCATGAAGGACTGGACGCCTGCCGGGAAAATCGAGGGACTCTTCATTCAAGCCCCCGGTCTCCCCCCTGCAGATTCTTCCAATCCCTATTCCACCCCGGCGAGTGCCTGGAATCCAGTGGCCCAGATCACCGCCGGGGAAGCGCTTGCAGAGATCGCTCAGGGTAGCGAACCCATCGATGTGATGGGCTGTGTGAAGCGGGCATTCGAACTCACCAAACGCCACTTCGGGATGCTCCTGCTTCTGATGGTGGTGTATATCGGCGTGTCGATGGTTGTTGGGATCATCGGTGCCATTCTGGATCACGCGCTGGGCTTGGAAGTTGTTTCGGTAGAAAACTTTGCGCAAGGTTCCAGCCAAAGCGCATCCGCCAATGGCCCGGTTGCCAGCATCCTCAATCAGCTTGTGTCGATTTTTCTCACGCTGGGCGCTACCCGGGCGGGCCTTAACATTGTTTCCGGCAAGGAATTTTCCCTGGGCGACTTGTTTTCAGGCGGAGCGAAATTTCTGCCAGCACTGGGTGGTATGATTCTCTATGGTCTGATGGTCGCCATCGGGTTCCTTTTGCTGGTAGTGCCCGGGATCTACCTCGCCCTCCGCTATGGCGCGTTCCTATCTGCCATGGTGGATCGGGATTTGGGTGTGTTCGATTCCTTCAAATACAGCTCTTCCCTCACCACGAACAACCGCGCCCGTCTTCTCGGCTTGCTTGGCATGAGCATCGTCCTCATCCTCGCCGGAATACTTGCCTTGTGCGTGGGGATCTTCTTTGCGTTGCCTGTGATGTGGTTGAGCTGGGCGGTGGCTTACCGTTGGATGCAATACGGCCACCGCGCCGCACTCGATCATCACGGCACCACCACTCCGATGCTGGCAAAAAATGGATTTTAAGCGGCGGGAAATGTGCGAAGGCTGCTCCGGCACCATCGCGGGGGGCGAATCAGATTCGCCAAACCTCGTAGGCTGGTCCTTTGGTGCAAGCCGTGGGTGATTCGTCGATTTTTCCCCAGCTGAGCATCCCCTGATTCCACTCCACCCAATGCGCCCAACCGGGGCTGGTGAAGGAGCCGGTGTTGATGATCCGGCGGCCTTTCCTTGCCCAAGACCCTTCATGGTGGAAGTGACCGATGATGAGAACTTCCGCATCCGGGAAATAGGTTTCACAAAACTTGTTTCCCGTCGTGCCTTGAGTGAACCACGCTTCCAACATTTTCAACGCCCGCTGCGGTGGCTGGATGGCATCCCAGGCGCGCTGGAAGAAATGGCGGCCGGTGGGATACTCCACGCTGCAAAGCTCGCGGGCCACCTCGCGGGCGACGTGGTGGCGGGCTGCGGAATCGTGAGCGGCCGCGGGATGTGCCGCCCAGAGCTCCCGCACGCGTGGTCCATTCACCAGGATTTCCCGCTTCCAGGGTGAACCATCGTAGAGCAGCGCATCGCCGTGGGTGATGACGATTTTCCCCTCCGCCAGCTCCACCCAGCCAAGGCCGGACCAGCCGGGATCGTGATTGCCGGGCAGGAATAACGGCGTGGCGTTTTCCTCCGCACAGAGACTTCGCAATTCCTCCAACATCACGGTGGAACGGGCGAGAAATGGCGCGGCGAGTTCCTGCCAGGTATCGCCGTTGAAAATCACCGTGCCCGCTCCGGCGATGAGCGGGCGCAAGGCGGAAATTTCCTCAATCCGCGAAATTTCATGCCCCAGATGGAGATCGGATAAAACTCGAACAGGCTCATTCATGGCACCAACCGACGCTGCCGCACCGCCTCGAACAAACAGACCCCCGTGGCCACGGAAACGTTCAAACATTCGACTTTTCCTGCCATCGGGATGGAGGCAAGGAAATCGCAATTTTCCTCCGTCAAACGGCGCATGCCTTTTTCCTCCGCACCAAGGACGAGGGCGAGCGGGCCTTTGAGATCCAGTTCGTAAATCGACTTGGCTTTCGCATGATCCGAGGTGCCGACGATCCATAAGCCCGCCGCTTTGAGTTTCTCCATCGTGCGGGCGAGATTGGTCACTTGGGCGAAGGGCACGTGATCGGCAGCGCCCACGGAAATGCGGCGCACCGTCTCGGTGATGCCTACGGCCTTGTCCTTGGGCGCGACGACCACATCCACGCCCGCCGCATCCGCCGTGCGGAGGATGGCGCCGAGGTTGTGCGGATCTTGCACGCAATCGAGCACCAGCACGAAGGGCGTGGCCTTTTGGGCGACGATGGCCAGAACGTCGTCCTCATCAAGGGATGGCACGGCGGTCTCGACCGTCTGCACATGGCGATTTTCGCGAGCTTGTTTTTGTTGGGCACCGTGCGGCGGTGAGAAACGGGGCTTCATGGGGAACACTTTGCGGTGGAAATCTTCCCACACTCCACAAAAAAAACCGGACGGAACACGAAGGTGAACCGTCCGGTGATTTGGAAGTCAATCTGAAACTGGGTCAATTAATGGCAAGCACCCGAACAAACAGACGCGGCGGGGTGCCGACGGTCGCCGTTGCAGTGACCTGATAGATGCTCACGGTTGGCAACGAATCATCAAACTCTGCTTCCGCGAGGGTGACGGTCACTTCGCCGAAAGGCGTGCCGCTAGCCTGCCAGTTGACCAAATCGGACGACCACTGATATGAGGCCGTGATGCCGGAGGGTACTGACTTGCTCTTCGGGTAGAGGAAGGTGAATACATTGCCGGTTTTAACCAGTTCCGTCGTGGCGAAAACACCTGATACGCTTGGATTTCCACCGATCAGTGCTTCCACACCGCTTGGAATGCCATCTTTGTCAGGATCGGCATTGAAGCCGATGATGAGAGGATCGGTGACACCGCTGAAGAAGCTGTTGATCCAGACGGCGTAGCCGCTGGAAAGGCCACCGCGGAGGCTGTTGATGTAGGTGGCGTTGGTGGGGTTGTTCGCAGCGCCGAAGGTAACGGCTGTTAGATCAACATTACCGGTAGCTCCGGTGCCGTTGTAGTCCGCTAATGTGCTCGTGCTGTTGTTAGCGATCGCCGCCTTGTTGGTTCCTGTGGTTGTGGCGGTGAATAGCTTCGAACCGTTGAAACTGGTGAAAAAGGTGGAATTGTCTCCGGTTCCAATGGCAAAAGCATGCATGGCCCCGACATTGCCCGTGGATGGGAAGCCCGCCGCCTTGATCATGACCAGATCGGAAGCTCCAAGGCCAATCGCGACAGTGGTGGTAAAAT
>JBBRIB010000108.1:0-8417 GCA_038221745.1 Verrucomicrobiales bacterium | reverse complement strand
CGCCAAGGCTACGGCGGACAGGCTGGATGTTCTTCGGCAGCCTCGAAGCCGGAACGAACAACGCCCTCATCTACACCCTCCTAGCCAACTGCAGCGCCCAGAAACTTGATCCCGAGGAATACCTCATCGAAGTGATCAAACACCTCCCGCCCAACGCTACCTTAGAACAAGCCGCCGTGCTCACCCCGCCAGCATCGCCGCCGAGCGCCGGGCTGCCGTAGAAAAACCGCCTAACAAAACCCAGATTCGGCAAATTCCGGGGGGGATGAGTTTAAGACGCTCACGATCTACGGAAGGGAACCGCCTGAAAGAAGGATGAATAACATCCGTTTTAAACCAAGTGGAGTCTGCATTCATTTTCCAGCGTCCATTTCCGCCCGGATTAGGTCTGCGAAGTGTTCGGTGGTAAGAAGCTCACCTTTGAGATTACCTGACAGCTGCGATTGCAAGTGGTGGGCGGCGATGCCAAAGGCAGGGGATGCCTACGAGAAGTATTACAGTTAGATTCCTCTTATAGGATTCAAACGTAATGAAGCTCCCTGGCTTTTTTCTCTATCTGCGATTCGTTGTCCAACAATTCTTGGATCGGGTCCCAGCGCCCGGAAAGCAGCGCCTCGCGGGCGGAGTCCGGCATGGTGACAGGGATATTGAGTCCGCTGGAGCTTCGGACTTTGAGGGCTTTGACATCAATGGTGAACTCGACGGTGGGATCCGCTTCCACAGCTTCCTGGATGGCGACAATGTCAGCGGCACCGGCCATCACGCAGGGCATGGCAAGGGTGGTGGAATTCCCGTAGAAAATTTCCGCAAAGGACTCGGCAATCACGCCGTTGAAGCCGTATTTGCGCAGTGACTGCGGGGCATGCTCACGGGAGGAGCCACATCCGAAGTTCACTCCGGCGACGAGGATGGAGGCCTCGGTGAAGCGAGGATCATTGAGCGGATGGGCGGTTTTTTCACCGGTTTCCGAGTTGAAGCGCACATCGTAAAAAGCGAATTCTCCGAGGCCATCGAAGGTGACGCATTTCATGAAGCGAGCGGGGATGATACGGTCGGTATCGATGTCTGCGCCGGGAATGAAAACCGCGCGGCCGGTGACGAAAGGAACGGGATCGAGTGCCATGGTGAGTTGAATTTTTATTGTTATGCCACAGCGGCGGGGATTTCCAATGTGAATAGCTCGCGAGCATCTGCGATGGAGCCGGTGATAGCGGCGGCGGCGACCATGACGGGAGACATTAAAACCGTGCGTCCCGTGGGCGAGCCTTGGCGGCCCTTGAAGTTTCTGTTGGAGGATGAGGCGCAGAGTTGATCGCCTACGAGCTTGTCTGGATTCATGGCAAGGCACATCGAGCAGCCTGCCCCACGCCACTCGAAGCCAGCCGCACGGAAAATTTCCGGCAGCCCTTCTTGCTCGCATTGGATCGCGACGATCTGCGAGCCGGGCACGACGATGGCAGTGACACCAGCGGCGACCTTGTGGCCACGGATGTATTTGGCGACTTCACGGAAATCCGAGATCCGCCCGTTGGTGCAGGAACCGATGAAGGCGACATCGATTTTTACGCCTTTGATGGGACTGCCGGCGGCGAGTTTCATGTATTGGAGCGCTTCCTCGATGGAGGCCTTTTCCAGTGGCGTGGCAGCGGTTGCGGGGTCTGGAATGTTTTCGGAGATGGAAATCCCCTGGTCCGGCGAGATGCCCCAGGTGACGGTGGGTTCAATATCGGCGGCGTTGATTTTCACGATGTCATCAAAATGCGCATCCGCATCCGAGGCGAAGGACAACCAGCGTGTAGCGGTGGCGTTGAAATCAGACATATTGACGTAAGGCCGGCCGCTGAGATAAGCGACGGTCTTGGCATCTGGATTGACGTAGCCGCAACGGGCACCGCCTTCGATGGACATGTTGCAAACGGTCATCCGCTCTTCCATGGACATCCGGCCAAAAACATCGCCCGCATATTCATAGGCGAAGCCGATGCCGCCTTTGGCACCCAGCAGGCGGATGATGTGGAGGATCACGTCCTTGGCATAGACACCCGGTGCGAGATCACCATTGACCTCGATGCGGCGCACTTTGAGTAATTCCAACGCCAAAGTCTGCGTGGCCAGAACATCGCGCACCTGGGTGGTGCCGATGCCGAAGGCGATCGCTCCAAAGGCCCCGTGAGTGGCCGTGTGCGAATCGCCACAAGCGATGGTCGTGCCGGGCTGCGTGATGCCTTGCTCCGGACCTACGACGTGGACAATGCCTTGTTTTCCAGATGCCAAATCAAAATAAGTGACTCCGAAATCATCGGCATTTTTGCGCAGCGCCTGCATCATTTCCGCTGCGAGCGGGTCTTGCGGGGCATCCTGATTCACCGTGGGCACGATGTGATCGACAGTGGCGAAGGTGCGCTTCGGAAACTTCACTTTAAGCCCGAGATCACGCAGCATGCCGAAGGCCTGAGGTGAGGTGACCTCGTGGATCAGGTGCGTGCCGATGAAGAGCTGCGTGCGCCCGTCGGAGATGGTTCCGACGGTGTGAGCGTCCCAGACTTTTTGGAAGAGGCTTTTTCCCATGGTAAAAAATCCGCTTTGGTTCATGGCGGAGCGGGAAACTGGCCACGCGGGCTGCAATTGTCAAAGCCACATGTGAATTCTGGAAAAAAGATGCGTTCAGGGATCTCTAACGCATTTCAACAAAAAGCCCCACCACAATCGCGGCAAGGGTTATCAATCCGAGAATCGCGAGGACCACGAGCCACCACCGGGAACCCGATTTCCGCGATGGGGGTTTGCCCTCGATCCATTCTTCCCAGGATTTCGGAACCCGGGTATTCGCTCTGTGGTAGTGGCGTAACGGGCCGCTGAAGCGCGAGTCCAATTCCTTTGTCTTTCTGGGGTCCATGGTCGAGTTTCCTTTCAATTACCTGAAAATCCACCCCGTGGGAAATACCAAAGTGTTACGACTTTGACAAACAAAAAGAGTCCTTCCGATCCACTCGGAAGGACGCTCAATCGGCGTTCCGGGGCGATGAAACCCCAGGTGGCTCACTTGGAGGAACGGTAATCCACCTCAGGAGCGGACTGAATCTCCTTGAACTGCGGCAGCGGGCGGAGGCCAGGAGGCTTCACATCACTGGTACAGCAGCCGCAAGCGGCAAGAAGCAGGGTGAATACAGAGGCGAGTAGTGCGGTAATAATACGGGTCATGGATCTAAGCTGTGTTTTGGAAACTGAAAAAAAATTTAAGGTTTGGCAATACCGGAAGAGGAACGGGTATGAACTTTTCTCCGGCAGCTTGGCCTATCTTGAAGGTGCGATGTAGGTGGGCTCGCTCGGGAGGGGTGGGCGAGTGGGCGCGCAGGAGGTGGCTAACAGGCCCACAACGGCGGCGATGGTGGCAAATTTCATGATCGGCGCGGGTGCTTTTCTGAGGTCATTGGTTTTTTCCAAAGCATGCGTTTCATGCTCAGTCCGCGCAGCCTAGCTTTCACAACCAAGCCTGCAAGGCAAAATAAAGGGCATATTGAACTGATAGGCTTGGCCAATCCATGATATTGTGCGATGGATGCCACCCATGAACCTGCGGAAGTTGATGAATTGTGATTTTATGATCCGTTCGAGGAGCATTCTCGTTATGATTGTCGTGTCCACCGCGTCACCCGCCGGGGTTCCGTTTGACCGCACAAATCCCGTCTGGCACGACAATGACGATCCCCGAGATGTTTACACCCAAGAATTCCTGCTTGCACTCGCGGCCTCCGGCAAGATTCGGTTGATCGGCACCAGCACCAGCACGGCGATCGCACCGTTCAACCCCTTCGTCACCTTGGCGAACGCGGTGTCGTTCGGCATCGAAAGGGCTCAGATCCAAAGCGATGCCGAAGCCACCTGGCAGACCACCTTTCCTGCGGTCACCTCAGAAGTGCTGATCGGCCATTTCCAGCCCCCACCAAGCGGACTGGCCGAGGATACCGTGCCTCTGAATTCTGTCGTGGGAAATGCGATCGTCGCAGCGGCCCACCTGCACGGAACCCCTGCGAAACCAATCGTCGTGGTCTGTGGAGGGGCGCTCACCGCCGTTGCGGATGCCTATCTGATCGATCCGACGGTAGCGGAAAAAATCGTGGTCACATGGCTCGGCGGAACGCTCAACACCCTGAACGAATACAACAGCGCGGTGGATGGCTGGGGAAACGTAGTGGCCACCAAATTCCTGCAGATCACCATGTTTCCCATCAATATTCCCTCGCTGGACGGATCTTCGCCGATCGTGACGAAGGCGGACATCGCGAGTTCGCTGCCTGACTCTCCGCTGCGAAATGAGATGTTTGTGAAAGATCACCCAAGTAATCCCCTGCCCGGATCGATTGATGCGGACGGCCCGCCAGCGGTCGTCATCATGAATCCGGCGATCATCCGAAGCTCGGTCCGAAAGAAACTCACGGGAACGACCGTGATCAATTTTGGCGGGCAGCAGCATATCATCCCGGTGCTTTCGAACGACCCCGATGGGAACATTACGATGGTGACTGCGGTGGATCAGCCACTAGCCACCCAGACCTGGTGGCGGGCGTTCGAGCGGGCCTTCGGACGGCTGGAAGCGGATCCGTTCCGCTTCCATCCCCTTGGCGACACCCAGGGCGGGATCCAAGTGGCATTCGGCACGCATGCAATCTCCCCGACTTACCGGGGGCCGCTGGTGACGGTGCGCCGCGCGAGCGATGGGGCGCTGGCGACATTTTTCGAAGGGGATCGCCAAGGTGCACTGGACACCGTTCGCGGTGGTGGAGGACTCGAGCTCGTGACATGGTCACAGGCAAATGAAGAGGTGCGGGTGATGACCTGGCACGACCAATCCGGCAAGGGACGCGACGCTGTAGCGCCATCGGCGGCGCTCGCTCCGCGGATCGTCGAGGGAGGGCGGCTCATCCGGGGATCGCGCAATGAGCCGGTGCTGCGGTTTTCCATCGATGATTTTCTCAAAGTTGAAGATGGAGGGGCGCTCGCGGATACCGCGCTGCTTTCCGTTTCCGTTTGGGGCTTGGTCGAACCATGGAGCACGGCTTCGCAGGGATTCCTCTCGAAAAAAGCAGTCTCTACCATGACCGGGCTGAGGACCGGCTGGGGTGTATCCGTGACAAATCCAGATGAATTCCTGATCGGTATCGGTGGTGCGAACAGTTCCCCGGAGGCCAGATCCAGCCTCAGCAGCGTTCCCCGTCAAATCTGGCATCACACCGCGACTGTTTTCAACGGAGGACTCACGGGAAATGCGAACCGCCTCAAATCATGGCTCGATGCACAACCCCTGAGCTTGTCGTTCGGCAGCGGGACCATTCCGAACCGGATCGCCGCCGCAGATAGCCCGCTCTTGATCGGCAAAGGCGGAGCCGGCCTCCATCTCGACGGGCAGATTGGCGAAGTGATCGTCTGGACCACGGATCTCAGCACGACCAAGGCACAGGACCTCCACAACAAGCGCTTCGTTTCGGATTTTTCTTCGCCCGGACCGGTCACCAGCTATCAGGATTGGGCGATGGATGCCAATCTTCAGGGAGAAGCTGCGGAATCAAATGCGGCCGTCCATGGTGATGGAAACAGCAATCTGCTCAAGTATGCTTTCAATCTCAACGGTAGCGGCCCCGACAGCCGAATCCTCGCGCCCGGTGGGGGGAACCTCAGCGGGCTTCCCCACGCAGCGTTTGTGCGGGGATCCGACGGCTCCATTTCCTTGCGTATTGAATATCTGCGGCGAAAAAACGCGGGGATTTCCTACACTCCACAAATTGCAACCCAACCGGGTGATTGGGCGCTCCTCGAGCACGAACCGAAGATCACCTCCCTCAACAGCCAGTGGGAACGGGCGGTGATCGTCAGCCCGGGGGAAACCATGGGCCAGCCTCGTCTGTTCGTTCGTCTCAAGGTGCGGCTTCCATAAAAGTTGGAAGACCTCCCGATGCGGACCCGTGAATTGTTCTAGCGCACAAGCCAGGAGTGCCTTGCCCAGAAGGTATTGAGATCGTCTAGCGAGCCGTTGAACGCGTTATGCTCCAACGGCCTGTCCATGGTGCCGAAGTATTCCGGGGCTTGCCATGGCCCGTGGTTATAATGTTTGGAAACGGATCTGCCGGACCACTCGACGCCGCCGTATTGCCATAGCGCCCAGTCATCCCAGATATCATAGGCCTCCGCCAGCGACCTGGGTGTGAGGAATCCCGACGTATGTGAGTAAAGCGCCAGCCAATACGGGCACTGCCGGATACGCCGTTTCTGGGCAGGAGAGGCACTGCTCAAGGCCGCCCGCAGTTGCCCGCTGTTTTCTAAATAGATCACGGGTAGCACGCCGGTCTTTTCCTCGATGCGATCAATGAATTTCACCAAATCCGCAGGGCTGGATTTGGTATCGAAATCACCCACCAACAAAATCCTCCGCCCCGCTGCGATCTGTCTCAGCCGGGCCACGTATTGGTCTGCCTGGCAGACGGGATCCACCTTTTTCAAAACATAATAGTAAGTCCCCAACATCATGCCTTCAAAATTTGCGGCGTTGAGGAAATCCGCGCATTTCTCATCGAGCGCCCGGCCCTTGCCACAGCGGGCGATCAAGCCGAGAAACCCATTGCGCCGCAGTGCGGAAACATCAGTCGAAGAAAATGATTCCCCGGAACGTTGTTTCTCTTTGGGATCGTAAGAGGAAACATTCACGATCTTCGGTGCCTCTGCCAAGCCCACCCGCCCGTAGCCGCCGCAGCTCACGAGGAGACAGGCCCCGAGAATGGTTAGGTAAATCTGGAATTGATGCATGCCGCATGCAAGGCAGATTGAGGGGCTTGGGCAAGAACGTTCTTGGGGTCCGAGGAGATGTAGGTCAATCAGGTCAATCAGGTCATTCAGGTCATTCAGGTCATTCAGGTCATTCAGGTCTTATAGGTCTTCTACCATTTTCACAGCCATTGCCTCACCTGCGATTCTACCTGTGGTCCACGCGGCTTGAAAATTAAAGCCCCCCGTCACCCCATCAATATCGAGGACTTCACCGGCAAAGAAGATGCCGGGCACTTTTTTGCTTTCCATGGTCTTCAAGTTCACGTCCTTCAAATGCACGCCGCCACAGGTGACGAACTCATCTTTGTTTAGGCTCTTGCCGCGGACGGCGAAGCGGCCATCCACCAGCTCGGTGATGAGACGGTTGGATTCGTCTTTTGTGAGAGTGGCCCAGGTCCGTTCTTCATCCATGCCCGCGGCCTGGCAAAGTTTTTGCCATAATCGCTTCGTCACTCCTTCTACGATGCTGTAGCGCATCACTTTGCGTGCGCCATGGGCCTGCCGTTCATTATCCAACAGGACGGCGATTTGCTCTGCGGCCCTGTCACCGGCCCAGTTCACGCGCAGTTCGAATTCATAGCCGAGGCCGGCCAGGTCCCGCGCTCCCCAGGCGGAAACTTTCAAGGCCGCCGGGCCACTCAGGCCCCAGTGGGTGACGAGCAAGGGGCCGCTAGCCTGCCACGCGCCCGCACGCACGGTGGCGTGCGGCACCGAGACGCCTTGCAAATCTGACAACCGCTCATCCTCGATTTTAAAAGTGAACAACGAAGGCACCGGCGGAGCCATCGCATGGCCCACCGCTTCCACCGGCCTGCGGGCGGGGCCACTGCGGATCCCACCGGTGGCGATCAAAAGGCGGTGCGCGGGAATTTTTTCACCGGCCTCGGTTTCGATCAGAAATGTCCCGTCTGTTAGAATTTGGATATCGGCCACTCCGCAGTGCGTCCGCCACGTCACACCCAGTCGCCGGGCGGTGTTTGTGAGACAATCGATCACGGTTCTCGAATCATCCGTGACGGGGAACATCCGTCCATCCGCCTCGGTTTTGAGCACCACGCCCTCGTTTGCGAACCACTCCACCGTATCGCTTACCTGCCATCGGTGGAAGGGGCCAATCAGGCTCTTGTTGCCGCGCGGATAGCTCTGCACCAGCACGCGCGGCTCGTGGCAGGCCTGCGTCACATTGCAGCGTCCGCCGCCGGAGATCCTCACTTTGGTGAGCACCTCCGGGCCTTTTTCCAAAATCATGACCTCCCTCGCCCCGCACTCCGCCGCCGTGATCGCACCAAAGAATCCGGCAGCCCCGCCGCCGATGACCACCACTCGCCCGTCGCTTCCCATGGCCGGAGCATCGGCAGCGGGCGGCATCACATCAATTCCCAATAATCATTTTCTCCGCCGCGAGGAGCCGATGAAAACCGCAGCCACGGAAATGCCGATCAATCCCCAATCGCCAATGACGGCGTAAAGCGAAAACGAAGGCTCAAGCGGCACATCCAGCTCGACAAGAAGGGAACCTCGCGCGAAGTGGCTGCCTTTTTCGTCTGTTAAAATTTGCGATTTCCCATTGTCCGGATGGCGGGTGGAGCCGGTGGTAT